>NZ_JTLF01000162.1:0-29999 GCF_000798855.1 Enterobacter sp. ZOR0014
ATGAAACCCTCATATTCTTCAGGAAAGGAACCTGGGAGCAGATGACCACACCCTATACAGACAGCCGCTGGGACGAAATCTACTATCGTTCAACCATGATTATTGGTCTGGCTCCTGAGGGTAAGGTGAGTGTCTGGCTGGGAGACCGTGGTAATCCGGTGGTCTCTCAGTCAGATGCCAAAATTACCACCGTATCCGGTGACAAAATGCAGATGTGTAAGGGTGTGACTAAACACCCTGACGGGTATGTTTACTACGGTGATACACCTGATTTTATAAAAGGTAAAACCTATCCCTATGGTAACTGGTGATATTCAGGCCAAAATAAACATGGCGAGTTAGAGAGGAATAACAAATTTTTGTTTATTTCCCTGAGTGTTATTTGTATTTAAAAACAACTGATTTTTTGCGAGAACATTTCCGGCTTGTTTGTTTTTTTTTACGTATTGTACATAAAGATAGCATGAATATTCATTGTCTTATGGGTTTATATTTAAGTGGTTGGTCATGCATTTAATATGGTGATGACCATTAAAAAGGGTGATGAACTGAAGTCGTTCTTCTTGAAAATACCTGTTAACTACCCGAAGTGATTCGAACTGACATTGCTGTCAGAATGATAATCCTTTTTTGCCAGGGAGATTATATGTCCAGAGGCTTTGTATTACTCGGCGATAAAACCACTCACGGTGGTTCTGTTATTTCTGCGTCCTCCACCATGATTGTTAACGGCAAACCCGTGGCGCTGATGGGGGATAAAGTTAGTTGTCCGGTTCCGGGGCACGGCACCAATGCCATTATCGAGGGAGCGCCGGAATGGTCTTCGGATGGCAAGGCCATCGTTGTTGATGGCTGCAAATGCCAGTGTGGTTGTCAGGTGATATCCGGGGCACCGGAATGCGCGATAGGATAAAACATGGGCTGGGTACGAACAAAAGCATTAACCACGGAGCGTCCATCAGCACCGACACTGACCTGGTGGCTGTCTGCCGGTATACTGATGGCGATTATCGGTGTACTGCTGTTTATCCTGCATGCCTCCGGCACCATAAAAACACTTTCAGCGATGAATATCTGGTGGGTATCTCTCACTCCGACTGGATGCTGGCTGTTGGCCTTTTGTCTGCAGTGCTGGCTGTGGGACAGAAACCTCAAAGAGTATCAGTTCTTACAGAAAGAGGCGGAACGCGGGCAGTTAATGTGGGAAGCCTGGGCCGGTCGTTATCTGGCGGTTCTGGGTAGTACGGTGCTGTTGCCGGATTATGTTTCAGCGGCAAACTGGGGAAAAGAACGTCCCCAGCAATATGGGCTTACCCGCAGAATTACTTACCTTCCGACAGAAAAATCAGCACAGTTGAGTGCGCTGCATGTCCTGCTCGGCGGTATAAAAGACACTGTAGAGCGCCTGCCAGCAGAGCTAATGCTGCATGTCACTTTAATAACGGATAATCCCTCGCCTGAACTTACCGGCAGTTTCAGTCATCTCTGGAAAGAACGTATTCCTGGTCGTGCCGTGCCTGATGGCATTACCGTTACTGGTTCATTTTCTATGTCGGAAGTAGAAGCGCGCCTGAAGCAACCCTTGCTGACGGTCAGTTTGCTCCTGGTTATCCAGCTTAACGGCAATGATGCTTATTCCGACGGGCTGGCCGCGCTACTGCTGACCAGCGACGACGTGGCGCAAAAATATCACCTGCTGCATCCAGCTCGTCTGCTGCGCCCGATGCCTTTAGATATGAATAATTTTGACAGGGATATCACACTGTTTCTGGAAACCCAGACTATTGCCTGCCGGACGCATTCTGTTCTGGGGGATGCGAAGTCGTGGACGGAGAGGACAGCAGCGCTCATCACTCAGGGAGCAAAACTGAAAGCTCCGTGGAAGGCTGAAGATATCGCATTAATGGAAAAATGGTGCGGCATACCGGGGCCGTTTGCCCCCTGGCTGCTGACCGCGCTGGCAGCCGATATTGTCAGTCTTCGTAAGCAGTCCCTGCTGGGACTGTTTTCCACTACACAGGAACATTTTATCAGTACCATCATCCCAGGGAGTGAAGATGAATATACCGGGTAACAGCCTGGGCCGGTTTGGCCTGGCCGGACTTACGCTGGCCGGAATGGCTGCTTTATGGTGGGGGATCACCCGTTATGGTGGAATGCTGAATATCACGACCCGGGGTGAGCAGATACTGGCGTTTGTTCTGGTATGTCTGGCTCTGGTGTTCATTCGCTATCTGCCTGCACTGTCCCGTTACGTTAAGGAGAAATATCACCGCCGTCAGGCACAGCAGATAAATGCTCTTCCCGGCGAAGAAGGACGCGTGGCGCTAACGCCTCCCCGGCATATCATCGTGGATGAAATCCGTACCGCGATGCGCCATCAGTATGGCCGCATCTGGCCCCGCAAGATCCGCATCCTGCTCATAACCGGCAGCGTCACCGATGCCGAACAGCTCGCCCCAAAACTCACGCAGGAACTCTGGCAGGAAGACCAGGGCACGCTGCTGCTGTGGGGCGGGGACCTGAACACCCCGGCAGACACCGACTGGCTGGCGGCGCTGCGTAAACTGCGCCACCGCCCGGTGGATGGAATAGTGTGGGTCACATCACAGCTGGACACCTCGACGGAGAATGCCGCTCCCGCACTCACCCCTGATGCGATGGACAGCCTTGCCGCGTCGCTGAATGCGCGTTATGACACTCTCGGCTGGCAACTGCCAGTGTACGTCTGGTCCCTGCATACCCGCGCCGGGCAGCAGGCGGATCGGATCACCCAGGCCGTCGGTTTTCTGCTGCCATCTGACAGTCGCCCCGAAGGGCTAAGCAACCAGCTTGTCACTCTGACGCCCGGCCTTATCGCGCAGGGCATTCAGCAAATATGCACGAAGGTGAAGCATAATTTTCTGCTGAACCTGGCCGACCAACTCTCACGCGTGCCGGAAACGGTGACAGGGCCGCTGTCAGTTTTGCTCAACCCGTACCGTCCGCTCCCGCTGGCAGGCGTGGTGTTCAGCCCGCCATCAGAGGGAGCTGCGCGTAGCGTGAAACACCACTGGGGTAAGGATAACCGCTGGGACATTATTACTGATTCAGTGCAGACGCTTTCGGCGGGACTACGTCCGCGTAAGCCCGGCGTCAGTGCCCCAAAAATACTCCTGGGAGTGGTCGTGGTGTTGATGGTGGGATGGGCCATTTCGATGATGATCTCCTTCACCGCCAACCGCAGCCTGGTGGCGACGGCACAGGAGCAGGTGCAGCGGGTTTCTGCGGAGAAGCACCCCCTTGCGACACGTCTTTATGCGCTCTCAGAGTTGCAGAAAACCCTTTCCCGCCTTCAGTATCGCGCTGAACATGGCGCACCCTGGTACACGCGCGGCGGCCTCAGCCAGAATGATGACCTTCTGGCTGCGCTGCTGCCACGCTATGCCGAAAATGCGATACCGCTGCTGCGCGATGCGGCCGCCGTTCATCTTCAGCAGCAGCTGAATGCGTATGTGCAACTGCCGCCGGACAGCCCCTTGCGCGAGAAGATGACAAAAACCGCTTACGACCAGTTGAAACTGTATCTGATGCTGGCGCGTCCGGAGCGAATGGACGCGGCCTGGTTCTCCGGCACGCTGATGCAGGACTGGCCGCAGCGTCCGGGTGTGAAAGACGGCATCTGGCAGGGAATCGGCACTTCGCTGCTTCGGTTCTTCGGCGCCAGTTTGATGACCCAACCGCAGTGGCGTCTGCATCCCGATGATGGGCTGATTAGCCAGGCGCGCACCCTGCTGATCCGCCAGATGGGGATGCGCAACAGCGAATCCACGCTGTACCAGAAGATGCTCGCGCAGGTGGCGAATCAGTATGCCGACCTGAGCCTGTCGGATATGACCGGCGATACGGATGCGTCGCGCCTGTTCACGACGGACGAAGTGGTGCCGGGGATGTTTACCCGCCAGGCGTGGGAGCAGGCCGTTCAGCCCGCCATTGAAAAGGTGGTTACGGAGCGCCGTGACGAGATGGACTGGGTGCTGAGCGACAGCAGGCAACCTGCTACGCAGTCAACCTCCGGGGAAGCGCTGAAAGCGCGGCTGACGGAGCGCTACTTTGCTGACTTCGGCGGCGTCTGGCTCGACTTTCTCAACAGCCTGCGGCTTCAGCCTGCAACCACACTGTCGGACACCATTGACCAGTTGACCCTGATGGCCGATGTGCGCCAGTCGCCATTGGTGGCGTTGATGAACACGTTAAACATACAGGGGCGCACCGGCCAGAGCGGGGAAGCGATATCCGATTCGCTGGTGAAGTCGGCGAAGAATCTGTTTAACCGCGATGAGCAGGCCGCGATTGACCAGCAGGGCGGTGCGCATGGTCCGCTGGATGCAACCTTTGGTCCGGTACTGGCGCTGATGGGCAATCAGACGAAAGGGGCGGGGAATACGGATCTGAGTCTCCAGACTTTCCTGACCCGCATCACCCAGGTGCGCCTGCGTCTTCAGCAGGTCACTAACGCCACTGACCCGCAGGCGATGACTCAGGCGCTGGCGCAGACGGTCTTTCAGGGTAAATCGGTGGACTTAACTGAAACCCGGGATTACGGCAGCCTGGTGGCGGCGGGGCTGGGGCAGGAGTGGAGCGGTTTCGGGCAGACGGTGTTTGTCCGCCCGATGGAGCAGGCCTGGCAGCAAGTGCTCGCGCCCGCAGCCGAAAGTCTCAACGCCCAGTGGCGCAGCGCGGTGGTGGACGACTGGAACACCGCCTTTGGCGGACGCTATCCGTTTAAGGACGTCAGCAGCGAAGTGTCCCTGCCGCTGCTAGCGAAATACCTTAACGGTGATTCCGGGCGCATTGCCCGCTTTTTACAAACCCGTCTTAACGGCGTGCTCTATAAAGAGGGGAGCCGCTGGACGGCGGACAGCATCAATGCGCAGGGGCTGACCTTTGACCCGGCATTTCTGAAGGCAATGAACACCCTGAGCCATATTTCGGACGTGGTGTTTACCAATGGTGAGGCTGGCCTGCACTTTGAGCTGCGCCCGGGCACGGCGGATGGCGTGATGCAGACGGACCTGGTGATAGACAGCCAGAAGCTGGTCTATATGAACCAGATGCCCGCGTGGAAGCGTTTCAGCTGGCCAGCGGACACCGAAGCGCCGGGTGCGACCCTGAGCTGGATAAGCACGCAGGCTGGCACCAGACAATACGCGGATATGTCAGGGGCGTGGGGCTTGATTCGGCTGCTGGACAAGGCCAATGTCAGCGCTTACCCCGGGACGGGCAGCAGCTGGAGCCTGAACTGGAAAGCACCGGACGGCAGGGCGCTGAACTACACGCTGCGCACGGAGGCCGGAGAAGGCCCGCTGGCGCTGCTCAAGCTGCGTAATTTTACGCTGCCAGAGGCCATTTTTACTGTTACAAACCCAATGGAAGATGTGACGGCGTTTTCTGATGACAACGATATTGCTAAGGAGGACTGGTAATGGCATCCATTACAACGCTGATGGCGGCCTGCCGGCTGGAGGCAGACACGCTGACACCGCAGGTACAGTCCCGCCTTGCGCTGTGGGATAACTGGCTGCTGCCCGTTTCTGACGACAACCCTGTCGGCGATGACCCCGGCTATGATGATGATTTCCAGCAGATGCGCGAAGAGGTGGGTAAGCTCTCCGGCATGGACACGGAGCTTATCTGCCAGCTTGCCGAAAAATTGCTGACTACGACCACAAAGGATCTCCGCATTGCGACCTACTACGCCTGGGCGCGGCTGCACCGGGACGGCGAGGCGGGACTGGCCGACGGGCTGGAGCTGCTTGTTGCCATGATGCAGCGGTATGGCGAACAGCTTCATCCGCAGCGGGAACGCAGCCGGAAGGCGGCGCTGGAGTGGCTGGGGAGCAGCCGGATGCTGGACAGCCTGTCCCTGTATCCGGAGGTGATAAAGACTGAAGCTGAACGCACCGCCAGTGCGCTGTGGCTGCTGGAGCAGAGTTCAGCACCAACCGATGAGGTGGAACGCCCGCAGTACGGTGCATTATATGGCGCGCTGGAGAGCCGCTTACAGAAATCCGGCGGTATGGAGGCGGTAGTACCGCAAAACGTCAGCGGGAGCCATCACGCCACGCCGTCATCCGGCAGCGTACCGGCGCTCATCGGTATTACATCCGGACAGGAATTGTTGTCGCAGGCGCGCATTCTGGCCGACTACCTGATAAGCCAGCCTGATGGCTGGCTCGCCGCACACCGGCTGATAAAGAACCTGCGTCATGACACCCTGCATCAGTTACCGCCTCTTTCAGCAGACGGAAAAACCCGCATCGAGCCGCCAAAGGCGGACCAGCGTGCGCAGCTCAAAAGGCTTTACCTGCAGCAGAGCTGGCGTGAGCTGATGGAGGAGGCGGACAGCCTGCTGTCACGCGGGGCGAACCACCTGTGGCTGGACGTTCAGTGGTACCTGCACCAAGCGCTGGTGAAATCCGGGCTGGAGGCGGAAGCTGCGCTAATCCAGTCTGACCTGAAGGGGTTGCTTGCCCGCCTGCCGGGGCTGGAGACGCTGGCGTTTAACGACGGTACGCCGTTCGCCGATGAGGTGACCCTGAACTGGATACAACAGCAGGTGACGGATGACCCGTCGGGCTGGCAGGAGAACCACCCAGCGACAGCTTCGGCTGGGGACGACATCCTGCAACTGGAGCCGGAAGCGTTAACGCTTGCCGACAGCCAGGGGACGGAAGCGGCGCTGGCCTGGCTGCAAAACCGCCCCGGCATGACCACTTCTCGTGAACGCTGGCTTCTGCGCCTGCTGATGGCGCGTATTGCCGAACAGACCGGCAAAAATGAACTGGCGCAGCACCTTCTGGCTGAGCTGGATATTCATTCGACAACCCTGACGCTTACTCAGTGGGAGCCGGAACTGCTGTTTGAGGTGAAGGCGAGAAGGCTGAAGCTGCTGCGGATAAAGGCAGGGCGTAATGACGCCGATAAAACCCGTCTGAATCTTGAAATGGAATACCTGCTGGCGGGGCTGATTGCCATCGATCCCGTCAGGGCCGCCGTACTCTGTAGCTGACCCTTTTTCTGCACTACCCAGGAAATTCAATGGACGATTTAACCCTGCGTTATTTTGACGCTGAAATGCGCTACCTGCGCGAGGCAGCAAAAGAATTTGCGCAAACTCACCCCGACCGCGCGGCGATGCTCGACCTCGACAAGGCCGGAACGCCAGACCCGTATGTCGAACGCCTGTTTGAAGGCTTCGCGTTTTCTGTTGGCCGCCTGCGTGAAAAGATTGACGACGACCTGCCGGAGCTGACGGAAGGGTTAGTCAGCATGCTGTGGCCGCATTATCTGCGTACGATCCCGTCGCTGTCAGTGGTAGCGCTGACACCGGATCTGCCGGCGATGAAAATGGCCGAGGTCATTTCCGCCGGGCTGGAAATCAGCTCCCGCCCGGTGGGACCGAAAAATACCGTCTGCCGCTACCGCACCACCCGGGACGTGACGCTGAACCCTACAGAGGTGTCGGCTGTGACCATGACTGCGGAGCCGGATGGACGTTCGGTCCTGCGCATCCGCTTTGCCTGCAGCCCGCAGGCAGACTGGCGACAGGTCGACCTGACGCGACTGCCGCTGTACCTGGGAGAAGATGCCGTGACGGATAGTGCCCTGCACCTGTGGCTGACGAAGCGCCTGGCGGCACTGTATATACGGCTGCCCGGACAGAACGATCGGGTAAGGCTGGACGGCTATTTTTCGCCGGGCGGGTTTGGTGAGGAGGATCGGCTATGGCCAAAGGGCGACAGCGCGTTCAGCGGCTGGCAGTTGCTGCTGGAGTATTTTACCTTCCGCGAAAAATTTATGTTCGTGCACCTTAACGGACTGGAGAACATCACGCTTCCTGTGGGCATCTGCCATTTTGATATCGAGGTGGTTTTCAGCCAGGTGTGGCAGAGCGACCTGCCGGTGACGGACAGCGCTCTGCGCCTGCACTGCGTACCGGTCATTAACCTTTTCACCCTGGAAGCTGACCCGCTGACCATTAGTGGGCTGGAGAGCGAGTACCTGCTACGCCCGAAACGCCTTCAGGACGGGCACACGGAGATTTACTCCGTCGACAGCGTGACCGGCTCCGGGCGAACCGGGGATGCGCACTATGTGCCGTTCACCAGCTTCCGCCACCGGGGCGGGATGATGCGCCGCCACGCGCCAGAGCGATACTACCATACCCGTGTGAAGCGGGGCGTCACCGGGATGCACGACACCTGGCTTATTCTTGGCGGTCAGCAGTGGGAGGCAGACCGGGTGCTGGCGCGGGAGACCGTATCGCTGCGTATTACCGGGACGAACGGTCAACTGCCGCGCCGGGCGCTGCAGAGCACGCTGCTGGACCGCTGCGAGCAGGTCAGCGAAACGCCGTTCACGGTGCGAAATCTGTGCAAACCCACGCTGCCCGCTTATCCGCCCTCAGACGACCGCTTCCACTGGCGGGTAATGAGCCATCTTGGCACCCGTTTTCTCAATATGATGAGTAGCGCGGAGGTGCTGCGCGGTACGCTGTCGCTCTACAACTGGCTTGATGATGAGCTCAACAACCGTCGTCTGGATGCCATTCTGGACGTGAGGCACCACCGTATCCAGCGTTTTGAGGATGGCTTCCTGCTGCGTGGCCTGGATGTGGAGGTCACGCTCGACAGCAACGGCTTTACCGGGGAGGGAGATGTGCAGTTGTTCGGCGAAATGCTCAATCGCTTTTTCGCGCTGTATGCCGACATGAATCAGTTTAACCAGCTCACGCTGATTGTTCAGCCAGAAGGGAAATGTATCCGGTGGAAAGAGAATCACAGCCCGCGCCTGCCCGGCTGATGGCGCAGGTACGGCAGCATCTGCCGTACATGAACTTTTACCGTTTCTGCCAGCTGCTTGAGCAGAGCCAGCCGGATGCG
Organism: Enterobacter sp. ZOR0014; assembly: GCF_000798855.1. NCBI lineage: Bacteria > Pseudomonadati > Pseudomonadota > Gammaproteobacteria > Enterobacterales > Enterobacteriaceae > Enterobacter > Enterobacter sp. ZOR0014. Next base: position 8,925 of record NZ_JTLF01000162.1, read on the forward strand.
CCGGTGCCCGGCAGCGACTGGCAGGTGCGTCAGGAGCCGGTGCGGTTCCGGCCCCATTCCGGGATGGGGTTCCCGGCCAGTGAAATCCGGAATATGGAAGACCCGGAACCGGAACATTCGCATCTCCCGCCGACGGTACGCGTCAATTTTATGGGGCTGTACGGCGTGGAGTCGCCGCTGCCGACGCACTACATCGACGATATCACTCAGCGGCGGGAAGGGTACGAAGCCACCCGCGATTTTCTGGACATCTTCAACCACCGGTTGATTACCCAGTATTACCGTATCTGGCGCAAATATTCGTATCCGGCGACCTGGCAGGCGGGGGGGACGGACAACACCTCGCAGTATCTCCTGGGGCTGGCCGGCCTGGGTATCCGTGGGTGCGCGGCTACGGCAGGTACACCGCTGTCTCGCTTTCTGGCGCTGCTTCCCGCACTGTTGCTGCCGGGGCGGACAGCGGAGGGGATGGCGTCGCTGGTGACGCTGCTTGCACCCGATACCCGTGCAGCGGTGTATCACCATGATCGCTGCCGGGTTCCGCTGAAGCAGCAGGTTGCCATGAGCGTCCGGCAGCCGGTCAGCCTGAAACACCGCCCCGTGATGGGCAATTACGGGATGGATGTTAACGGCCAGGTGCTGTTGCGACTGACCACCACCCATCCTGACGAGGTGCGTGGCTGGCTGCCCGGCGGCGAACTGCATCAGGACCTGATGGCGCTACTGCACGTATACCTGGGCTCACACCTGGATGTCCGGCTACAGCTGTGCGTGGCCCGGCATCTGCTGCCGGATGCGAGGCTGGCGTGCAGCACAGATGCCCCGAGAGTGGGGCGTACCGCGGTGATGCGACCGCTGGCTTCGCAACAGAACAGAAACAACATGATTACCATTCACCTGGGGCGTTATCAGTGCGTCCGGGATAACATTCACCGAAGGGAGAGCGATGAAGATGGCGATTACCGCTGGTAACACCTCCGCCACGCTGCTGGCAGTGTGGCTGGCGGCAACATTAACCGGCTGCGGGCTAACGCAGAAAATATCTGATGGCACCGTTGCGGCGACTAAATCCATTTTTTACAAGCAGGTGAAGACCCTGCATCTGGATATACGGGCGCGGGAAGGGGTGAATAACAACGCAAAAGGCTTATCGCTGGCGACAGTGGTGCGGATTTACCAGTTGAAAGATCGTAAAGCTTTCGACAGCACCGACTACCCGTCGCTGTTTGCCCAGGACAGCCAGGCCATTAAAGCTGATTTACTGGCTGAAAAAGATATCCGCCTGCGCCCGGGAGAATCCTTCTCACTGGATATGCCTATGGAGGAGAAGGCGCAGTTTGTGGCGGTGGCCGGGATGTTTATGGCGCCGGACCAGGAAAACAATACCTGGCGTCTGGTCATCTCCCGCGATGAACTGGATCCGGACAAACCGCGTATTATTGAAGCCAGCAATAATCAGCTGACGCTGCTGCCTGTGAAGGATGACTGAGATGCCGCGCCCGTCGTTATACGAAACCCTTTTTGGCAATTTTGCCGGTGGCTTCGATATGCACCAGGTCAGTGAAGAGAACCTGGTCATTCTGTCGGTGTTGGACAATATGCAGCGTATTCTCAACTGTCGCGCTGGTACGCTGGCACATCTGCCGGACTACGGTCTGCCAGATATGACGAAAATCTTCCAGGGCATGCCGGGAACGGCGCACCAGCTCATCACCACCCTGTCGGCGGTGCTGCTGAAATACGAGCCCCGCCTGAGAAAAATCACGGTTGTGATGCTGGAGCAGACGCAGCCTGGCGAACTCCGATACGCCATTGACGCAGAGCTGAAGGGCGTCGGGCTGGTGCGTTATGGCACCGAGTTTATGCCAGAGGGTAAAATCCTTATCCGCCATATGAAACAGCAGCAGTATCTCGATGCGCGCCCTGCTATGGACTGGCCGTGTACCGATAAACTGGCCGGTCAGCGTATCCGGCTCAACAACATGTGAAAAGATAACAGGGACGATAACGTGTCAGCCAGAGAACGTTTTTTCAAAAAAGTGCAGCAGAACAGCAGCAGCTTGCTCCCCGGTAAAACGTCGGCAGAGGCCGAAATCCGGGAATTTTGCCAGCGGATGGATGAACTGGCGCAGCAGATTGACCAGTGGTTTGAGGGAAGTGGAGTTGAGGTCATCATCGCGACCAGGCACATCCACGACCTGAGTACTATTGGTTACAGCCTCAGCAGCGGCATCTGCCGTTATGACATCACGACTGTACGGTTACAGAACGGGGAGCGTAGCGCCAGCATCATCCCCGATCAATTTTGCCGGGGAGTGGAAAGGGGCAGCGTGACGATGCGCGTTGAGGCGCCGGGTATCCGCCAGGTGTATCACCTGAGCATGGCAGCGGAAACGGGCTGGTTCATCCGGCGTGAAAATCAGGACACTCAGAAACGCGTTATGCTGACGGAAGATATTTTTTTCCGGGCTATCGACAGTCTGGCCTGAACATTTCAGAGGTTACCGTAGCCATTTCAGCCACGGATTATTCATGGACAGATACGCTGAGCAATAAATAGTGCACAGAACCCGGTGTTGTGCACCATAATAGAAGAGGACGCCCCACGCGTCCTCTTTTGTATTTAAGTATTACCCTCTTCCGGCGGCCCGTTTGCAGACGGGTTGCCGGATCATCCGCCCTGAATCATAACGGCTGTACCACGCCGCCCGGCAACTGGACGCGCGTTGGTCCGAGGATGCTGTTCATCAGCAGATCGCCATCCGGCATAAACTCCATCTGGGCGTAAATACCGTTACCGCAGATATTGTCGCCAAAAATGGTGTTATGCACGGTCGCGCCGGTCAGCCAGTTCATACCCACCACTTTCCAGCCGCCGTTGTCGCGGAAATAGCCGTTGGTATAGACCGTATTGCTGGCGGAACTGATCGCCGGGATCATGGTGTTGGAGCAGATATCCGGCCTTGCCCACGTTGAGCTCCAGCTGTGGCTAACTGGATCCCTCTCAAAACGTTCCACGCCCTGCGGCGAATCCAGAAGCGGGCCGCGTGCCAGCGCGTCGGTGAGCCGGTTGCCGCTGCTGGGATCCGCGCCGACGTTATTGACGACAAACGCGCCGTAATCCTGCACCGCCACCGACTGATCGCTCTGGATGTACTCCGTGGAGAGCGGCAGGCCGCAGGTGACCGGAATAATGCCGGCGATACGGTTGGTAAAGCCTGTCGGGATCGCATCGCGCCAGAAGGCGACAAGGCTCATGCGTTTTTTGCCGTCGGTGATCACCACCAGTTTATCGGTTCCGCTGCCAAAGCCCATCAGCGTTGGCGTAGCACCTGAGCCGGAGCCAAAGATGGTTGGATAGGTATCACCAGTGGGATAATCGGACACCCACGCACCGTCCGCCGGGTTATCTGAGAGGGCACTGCCGGTCCAGACAACCTTACGCATTTTCTTGTCGGAGACCACGTAAATCCCGCCGTTTTCATCCACCGCCGCCGAGTTGGAAATGTATTCGTCCGCCCCGAAGGTGAGGGTATATACCGGGCCGGAGAAAGATCGCGCCACCACGGAAACCGAGCGGGTGCCAACCACCACCAGATTGCCGTCGTACGTCAGCACCAGGCCGGTAATCGCATCGCCCGATGGGATAAACGAAGAGGTGTCGAGCGTACGCTTAATACCAATGCCCAGCAGCGGCAGGCCGGGCACGTTCAGCCCGACGGCGTACACCTTCGTGCCATAGTTGGCGAACAGCGTGTTGGTGTTGTCCACCAGGCAGTAGGCGCTGTTAATACCGCCCGCAGGCGTGACGGGAGACAACTGCGAGGTGATGCCTTCCACCACGCTCAGGGTATTGAGCGGCTGGGTGAGCAGAGTGGTCAGCAAATCAATCGGGAATTGGGTGATGCCGGGAATGGGCAGGCGCGCCAGCGGCGTAAAGGCACCGTTGCTGGTGCTGATGTAGGTAATGCCTGACCACGTGACGCCCCACATGTAGTCCGGTGATGGCGAGGCCAGGGTCATGATATTGATCGGCCCGTTAATCGCCTGCGGTAATACCGGTGCCAGCGGAATGGACGAATGGACGGTGCTGTCGCCCGAGGGGACAGTAAACGGCAGTGAATCGGACTGGGATGAATCAAAGTGGGTGATGGCGGCTTTTTCGGCGGCAAGCCAGGTATTCAAAGCGGGATTCATGGTGTTTCTCCTCAGATCTACCTGCGTGGCGGGCCCATTTCCGGAGACGGAACAAGCCCGGTACTGAAGCCAAAATTCATGTATATACATACAGCATTTTGACTTCGTTGACTAAGTATAATCAGAGGGAGATGCTTCGCCAGTAAAAATGGATAAATTTTATCTTATTGATATTATTGCTTTTTGGCGTATTGCACTTTTCCGCGCTTACCACTTTCCGCGGTTACTCTGAATCCAGAGATCTGTTTCGGTAACGGGCGGAGAAACTGAACGTTTGCGAGGTACTGATGGGGGAGAATGACCTTGTCGCACTGAAAACTGGCGCATTCTGGCGCCAGTTTTTACTTATGCCCGCGCGTGCCGCTGATGGGCAGCACCACTGTTACTCCAGCAAAGCGCTAAACTTCGCCAGCCACTGTGGATGAGCTGGCCAGGCGGGGGCGGTGACCAGATTACCGTCTACATGTGCCTGGTCGATGCCGATACTGGCGTAGTGACCACCGCTAAGACGCACTTCAGGCGCACACGCCGGGTAGGCGCTGCAGGTTCGGCCTTTTAGTATGCCGGCAGCAGCAAGCAGTTGCGGACCATGGCACACGGCGGCGATTGGCTTACGTGCCGCGTCAAATGCCTGCACCAGCTTAAGCACATCGTCATTTAACCGCAAATATTCTGGCGCTCTGCCGCCCGGGATAAGCAGTGCGTCATAATCCTGCTCCCGTGCGGCGGAAAAGTCAGCATTAAGGACAAAACGGTGGCCGGGCTTTTCGCTGTAGGTCTGGGCACCGTCGAAGTCATGGATTGCCGTCATGATGTAGTCCCCCTTCGGTTTGTCGGGGCAAACGGCATCCACCTGATGACCAATCATCTGTAATGCCTGAAACGGGACCATGGTTTCATAATCTTCGGCGTAATCGCCAACCAACATCAGGATTTTCTTGCTCATCTTTCCTCACCTTTATTTATAGAGATGATTAAGATATAGCCTGGTATGGCTCAATTGCCGGAAATAAAAAAGCCCGTCAGAGCACGGGCGATATAAGCAAATGAATTATTGCACTACAGCGCATCGAAGGTCGGGTACAGGGTATTTTCCAGATATTCAACGAAATACCAGATCTCACCGCTAAAAATAAACCACAAGCCAAATATAATAAGGATGAAAATGATTAAGGTGAGTATTATTTCAGTCTTTCCCATTGTAGCGACTACCCACCTGTCAGTGATTTACATAAGTGGGGCATTGTAACGACGCTTTCCCGTATACTCCAGTCTCATGCCGCAAGGACTTTATTACGTCCATCGTTTTTGGCGCGATAGAGCGCGTCGTCTACGCGTTTAAACAGCTCATCAATACTCTCTTCCGGTTCATGCCTTGCCACACCAATGCTGACGGTAAAACGGGGTAATCCGGGTATGGTGATACGGGTTACCGCCGCGCGGACGGATTCGGCAATCTTCATGGCAGTGTCGAGAGAGGTGCGCGGCAGGAGGATGACAAACTCTTCCCCTCCCCAGCGAAACACGAGGTCATCTTGCCTGCTGCAGGCTTCCAGCGTGCGGGAAAGGGCGATAAGCACCTCATCACCTTTCAGATGGCCGAAGAGGTCGTTGATGTTTTTAAAATGATCGGTATCCACCAGCAGCAGGCTAAATTGCTGTTGCGCGGAAAGGTGGCTCAGGTTGGTTTGATCGATAATATTGTAGAACTGGCGTCGGTTAAGTAAGCCTGTCATTGAGTCACGTAACGCAGCATTTTCCAGCTCCAGCTCGAGCCTTTTTTGTTCGGTGATATCATGGATGATGCACAACATCAGTTTGTCACCGTAAATCTCAATGGGCCCCGCGTAGGTCTGGACATGGCGGGTGGTGCCATCGGCAAGACGGTGAACAAAATTAAACGGCTTATGTCCGCCGGGCAGTGCGGCAATCTCCGTCATAATGGGCATGACACCTCTCCCCAGGGTATTTATCTCCCAGGTGTGTTTATTGCACATTTCATCATGCGAATAGCCATAAAAGCTGAGCGCGGCCAGGTTTGCATCGACAATTTGCCCGTCGCGGGCAGGGTCGATTAACAGCATTGGCGCACTGTTGGTCAGGAAAAAACGGGCGTAGAAACCCTGTTTTTTACGCTGATAGGTTGTGGAACGGCTGGCTTTCAGGCCTGATGGGGCCTGAGAAGAAATCCCTTCAAAAACGATAACATCGCCATAAGGCGTGAAGTGGGAGAGAGAGAGGCGGCAGCTTAACGGTGTATCTTGCCCGGCACGGCTAATCGTCCAGATCTCGACAATATCGTGATCGTTTTTCAGTTCAGGAACATACATCGACAACACGCTTTGCGCACTTGCGGAACAGGTGCCTTTACGCAAGCCATCCAGTGTTTTATTACCCATCAGCTGTGTTGCGGCCACATTGGCAAAAATGATCTGTTCTGAAACAGGAGATATGAGCCACACGGGCGTTTTAATTGCATTCAGCGCATCAAAACCATTTTGCGACATAGGCATTTCCTGTTCATCGGCATGTTATGCCTGACAATCACGTCAGATTAACTCGCGTCCACTCTTCTGAAACATACGCTATTCAATCCTGTCAGGCATGATTTTTTTGTGAAATAAATGCGGGATCCGTATGAATTTTACTCATGGGTATAATTTGTTTATCTGAGTTTTTCTGTAGCAGCAGCCACGGAACCTGTTCCGCAGGCAATGGGCGGGAGAAAAGGAACCCCTGCAGATAGTCACAGCCAAGGCTGGTCAGTATCGCCTGCTGTTCGTCCGTTTCAATGCCCTCAGCAACGACATTCATCTCCATGGTCCGGGCGATATTAATAATGGTTTCCACCAGCTTACGGCTTTTCTCGTTTTCCAGCATAGAGGTGACAAAACTCTTATCAATTTTTAGCTCTTTTGCCGGGAGAACGCTTAACATCAGCAGGTTAGAATAGCCAGTACCAAAATCATCAATAGAGACGGTGACACCCGCATGGTTAAAGGCGTTCAGGAGCTCGATACTGCGGTCGAGATTTTTAAGCGCGGTACTCTCTGTTACCTCCAGAATCAGCCGGGAGGGAGACAGATTATATTTTTCCAGCATCGACGAGACGATGTGAAAGATATCCGGCTGTTCGAACTGAACGGGGGATAAATTGAGCGACAATGTCCACTGACTGAAACCCTGTTCCGTCCAGAAATGAAGCTGCCGACACGCGGCCTCAATCGCCCAGTTGCCAACCGGAATAATCAAACCCGTTTGTTCCAGCGTGGGTAAAAACAGTCCCGGCAGCAAAACGCCTTGCTCCGGATGACGCCAGCGGAGAAGAGCTTCAAAACCGTGGATCGTCTTATCTTCCGCGTGCCAGGTTGGCTGATACCAGAGCTCAAACTGATCGCGTTCCAGGGCCTGAGAAAGCGCCTGCAGAAAACCCGGTTGCGCCGGCACTGTTGTTGACATCTCCGGACGGTAAATTGCCCAGCCGTTACGTCCATCCTCTTTAATATGTTGTAAGGCTGCATCAGCCTTAAACTTCAGTTCATGTAGCGTTTCGCCATCTTTCGGATAGAGGCTGATCCCCGCGCTGATGGTGGTGTTTAGCGTGTGACCGCAGAGTGAAAGCGGGCGGCGCATATCCGCGAGGAGGGTGGTGAGCAGGGTATTAAGCTTTTCATCATCACATTCGGGAACCAGCAGGATAAAAGCATCCCCGCCCAGTCTGGCCAGCGTCATCTCACGGGTAAGCCGGGACGTAATGCGCTGGGCAATAGTGATTAATAACTCATCACCCACGCTGTGGCCCCAGGTATCATTCACGCGTTTGAAGTGATCGACATTCAGGAAGATCACGGCAAACTGTCTCTTGCTCAGCAAGGCGCTGCGAAGACAGTCCTGCATTCGGATATCCATCTGATGATGGTTTGCGAGCCCGGTGAGGGCATCGAAGCGAGCCTGAAGCTCAAGCTGGCGATTGAGTTGTCGCAAATTGTCCGTCAGCCGGGTGGTGCGCCAGTGCGAATCGATTAGCGAAATAATTAACATCACGCCGAGAAGTGAGAGCGTGGTGACGGAAACCCATATGGATAATCCCAGCTCGCCGATCCCGCCGGGAAGCGTGCGTGCCATCTCATGGAAATGCGCGGCACTCATGCCCGTATAATGCATTGCGCAGATGGCGGCACCCATGACTAAGGCCGCGAGAATGCGATTTACAAAGACCCCTTTGTGCTTATCCCGGAGACGAAAAGCCAGCCACAACGCCACACCGGAGGCGACAACCGCAATTACCACGGACAAACCGACAATCCGCTGATCCCATAGGATGCTTCCCTCCAGCATCAATGCGGCCATACCGATATAGTGCATCGAGACCACGCCAGCGCTGAGAATGATCGTGGCGACTGTCAGTCTAAACAGGGAGAGGTGTTTGCCCGTAACGGCAATATTAATGGCCGTTGTGGAGGCTATAACCGCCGCACCAAGTGAGGCCAGGGTTATCCAGAGGTCGTAGCTCATCATCATGGGCATTTGCATCGACAGCATGCCGATGAAATGCATTGACCAGATCCCGATGCCCAGCGTTACGCCTCCGGCAATCCGCCAGAACAAAGCCGCTTTTCGGCTGGAAAGGGGAATTTTCCCGGCGCTGTCCAGAGCTACAAAGGAGGCGATAAACGCCACCAGATAAGAGACAGCAATCAACACAGGGTCCCACGATATATTGAGCATTATGCAATCCCACGCCTGAGAGGGTTACCGATTTCGCCTGCCGGCACATTTTTATCGGGCAACGAAAATGCGCATTCAAACCATATTAGTTATTTATCGTGAAAAATGACCAGTCATATAACAACTCTATACTCACCGGGAATATAAAATATATTCTCGTTTTTAACTTATTAAGCATTGCTAAACATAGACCACTATCACTAGCAAAGCGCCTTAAATACGTGGACGAACGAATCGTCTCGTCGCAGGTGATGGTATCGCTTAACGTGGTTGTGAACCAGTATCACAGCATTCGGCGCAGCACATTTTTACTAATACGCTTTTTTTACCTGACTTAAGCTAAATATCGGGTGCGTAACGGCGAAACGAGAAACCAGCGCGTTAGGTGAGGACAAACGCAAAGGTGAATGCTATAAGTCTTAATGCCGACCAAAATATAAGTTGTGGGTAAAATCATGCTAAGAAATATTAGTGTCAGGACCTTCATTGCCTGGTTCCTGTTATGCCTTTTTTTGGTAAATGCAGGTATCGTTGCTCTATTTTCCAGCAATTTCTCTCTCTTCATTTCGATTAATCTGGTTAATTTCGTTGCGCTGTTTTTGCTCTGGAGTTATATGACGAAGTTTCTTGTGACGCCGATCAATACTGTGAAAAAAAGTATTGAAGAAGTGACCGCAGGTAATCTTGGTGTCTCAATCCCTGAGTTTGGCAATAACTGCGCGGGACGATTAATCCCCGGAATTAATAGTCTTTCCAGCAACATTGCGACGCTGGTGCGTGAGATCAGGGCGTCATCTCAAAACGCCATGACCTTGTCGGATCAACTCTCTGCCCGTAGCGCTCAGCTCTCGGTGAAAACCGAGCAGCAGTCTGCCTCTCTGGTGCAAACCGCTGCCAGTATGGAGCAGATGGCGGCAAGCACCCGAAACAATGCCGATAACACCCGTCTGGCGAGCGAGCAGGCAAACGTCGCGACATTGCAGGCGCGTAAGGGAGGAGAGCTGATGGAGCAGGTTGCCAGCAATATGCAATCCATAACCGAGTGCGCGCAGCAGATGACGGAAATTATCTCCCTAATCGACGGGATTGCATTCCAGACAAATATCCTGGCGCTTAACGCGGCGGTTGAGGCGGCGCGGGCGGGCGATCACGGCAAAGGGTTCTCCGTCGTCGCGGAAGAGGTGAGAAACCTGGCACACCGCAGTGCGGAGGCCGCGAAAAACATCAAGACGCTGATTGACGTCACCAGCAGTAATGTTACCCAGGGTGCCAGCGTCGTGTCGGAAGCGGAAAAGAATATGCATGAAATCGTGACCGGTTCCGGCAATGTCAGCCGGTTGATGGATGAGATTTCTACCTCGACCGCTGAGCAGGAGAAAGGCATTTACCAGATCACCCTGGCGCTGTCTGAACTGGAGCGGGTCACGCAAAGTAACGTCGCGATGGCGGAGGAACTCAATGGTTCCTCTGATGTCCTGCGTAATCAGGTGATTGAACTGCAAACGCGGACACGCAATTTCAGGCTTGAGCAGGGACACTCGCCGTCATCGTTGACCGGCCCTGCACCTTTCCTCCAGCGGCCCGAGCACTCGCTCTGACAGCACTTCAAAGCCTGGCATGCCAGGCTTTTCTTCTCCTGAAACACAGTATGTACAATTCCTGAACGATTTCAGCGCCATGCGAGACATAGTTGTTGCTTAACCCCCGACGGAAGCTAGACTGACATCGAAAGAGCTAAACAGGGGGGAGGCGCAGTGGAGAGCATTAAAGGATCAGAACTTAACGTTCCTGACGCAGTTTTTGCGTGGGTGCTGGACGGTCGCGGCGGTGCCAGGCCGCTGGAAGATAATGATGTCATAGATAAAGAGCATCCCTGCTGGCTACATCTCAACTATACCCATCCGGAAAGTGCTGACTGGCTGGCCACGACCCCGTTGTTGCCCAACAACGTGCGCGACGCCCTGGCAGGAGAAAGCCTGCGCCCACGTGTGAGCAGAATGGGTGACGGAACGCTTATCACCCTGCGCTGCATAAACGGCAGTACGGATGAACGTCCCGATCAACTGGTGGCGATGCGCGTCTATATGGACGACGGGCTGATTGTGTCCACCCGCCAGCGGAAGGTCCTGGCGCTGGACGACATTGTGAACGATCTCAAAGAGGGAACCGGACCGGTCGACTGCGGTAGCTGGCTGGTGGACGTCTGTGACGCCCTGACCGATCATGCGAGCGAGTTTATTGAAGAGCTGCACGATAAAATCATCGACCTGGAAGATAACCTGCTCGATCAACAGATCCCGCCGCGCGGCTTTCTGGCGTTATTGCGTAAGCAATTGATCGTGATGCGTCGCTATATGACACCACAGCGGGATGTGTATGCCCGTCTGGCCAGCGAAAGACTCAACTGGATGAATGACGATCAGCGCCGCAGAATGCAGGACATAGCGGACAGACTCGGCAGGGGACTTGATGAGATCGACTCCTGTATCGCGCGAACGGCGGTGATGGCGGATGAAATTGCTCAGGTGATGCAGGAGTCGCTGGCGAGAAGAACCTATACGATGTCTCTGATGGCGATGGTCTTCTTACCCAGTACCTTCCTGACAGGGCTGTTTGGCGTCAATCTGGGGGGGATCCCCGGTGGTGCTTACCATTACGGCTTCACCGCGTTTTGCGTCATGTTAGTTGTTTTGATTGGTGGTGTTGCATGGTGGTTGCATCGTAGTAAATGGCTGTAAATTTACGTTTTTTTGCCCTTTTGCAGAGATTAAAACGCTCTTTTAATTGAGCGAAGTCAATAAACATCAGCCCGGCAAGGTGCAATATTACTCCCGCAGGTGAATGCAACGTCAAGCGATGGGCGTTGCGCTCCATATTGTCTTACTTCCTTTTTTTGAATTACTGCATAGCACAATTGATTCGTACGACGCCGACTTTAATAGTCGGCTTTTTTTTGCCTCCTGTTTCTCAGCGTCTACCCTAAAAGGGACGACAACCAAGCCTGGAGGGAAAGATGAGCATTTTACTCGCTCTGCTCGTGCAACAATCGCGTCAGTCCGACCCTGTTCCCACCGATCCCGTGCCGATGCCCGATCCCATACCGCGTCCGCAGCCGATGCCCGATCCGCCGCCGGATGAAGAACCGATTAAATTGTCGCATCGAACCCTGAGATCTGCGAGGATACGCGCCATCTGACCGTAAAGATCACCACGAGAGACTACTGTGACCGCTTTTTCTACCCTGAATGTTCTGCCTGCCGCCCAACTCGACAACCTCAACGAGTTGGGATATCTCACGATGACGCCTGTTCAGGCGGCCGCGCTGCCCGCTATCCTTGAGGGCCGCGACGTACGCGTGCAGGCGAAAACAGGCAGTGGGAAAACGGCCGCATTCGGTCTTGGTCTGCTGCAGCATATTGACGCGTCGCTGTTCCAGACTCAGTCGCTGATATTGTGCCCGACCCGCGAGCTGGCAGACCAGGTCGCGGGTGAACTGCGTCGCCTGGCGCGCTTTATGCCCAATACCAAGATCCTGACGCTCTGTGGTGGACAGCCGTTCGGCGCACAGCGTGATTCGCTCCAGCATGCGCCACACATTATTGTCGCGACGCCTGGCCGCCTACTTGATCACCTGCAAAAAGGCACCGTTTCGCTGGATGCATTAAGCACGCTGGTGATGGATGAGGCGGACAGAATGCTGGATATGGGCTTCAGTGATGCCATTGATGAAGTGATCCGCTTCGCGCCGGACGATCGCCAGACGTTGCTATTCTCTGCGACCTGGCCTGAAGCCATCGCCGCAATCAGCGGTCGCGTGCAGAAAAATCCGCTCACTATCGAGATAGACAGCGTCGACGCGCTCCCGGCCATCGAACAGCAGTTCTTTGAAACCTCACAGCAGGGAAAAATCCCGCTCCTGCAGAAATTGCTGAGCCAGCATCAGCCTGCGTCGTGCGTGGTGTTTTGTAATACTAAAAAAGACTGTCAGGCGGTGTGTGATGCGCTGAATGCGGCGGGGCAGAGCGCCTTATCTTTGCATGGCGATCTGGAACAGCGCGATCGCGATCAGACCCTGGTGCGTTTCGCCAACGGTAGCGCCCGTGTTCTGGTGGCGACCGACGTGGCGGCGCGCGGTCTGGATATCAAATCCCTTGAGCTGGTAGTGAACTTTGAGCTGGCATGGGATCCCGAAGTCCACGTCCACCGTATTGGCCGTACCGCACGTGCAGGAAACAGCGGTCTTGCCATCAGCTTCTGTGCGCCGGAAGAGGCGCAGCGCGCCAATATTCTCGCTGAAATGCTGCAGATCACGCTGAACTGGGTGAATGCACCGGGCAGCGTTAAACTCGTGCCGCTGGAGGCCGAAATGGCGACGCTGTGTATTGATGGCGGCAAAAAAGCCAAGATGCGTCCGGGTGATGTGTTAGGGGCATTAACTGGCGATATCGGTCTGGAAGGGGCGGATATCGGTAAGATTGCGGTTCATCCGGCGCATGTTTATGTGGCCGTGCGTCAGGCAGTTGCCCATAAGGCATGGAAGCAGCTGCAAAATGGCAAGATTAAAGGTAAAACCTGCCGCGTACGTCTACTGAAATAAGGCATAAAGCGTCTCAGAAGATCTTTCTGAGACGCTAACCGATTACTTCACTTCCAGCACGTTCAGACGCAGTTCGTCCAGTTGGTTATCATCGTCTTCCGGCTGCCAGCCCGCAGGCTGCATGGGGATCTCTTCCCGGTCAAATGCCAGGTCACCGCCATTCACCACTTCTGATTCGTGGTTAATACCTTTGAAGTCAAACAGCTCAACGTCCGCCAGGTGTGAAGGGACCACGTTTTGCATCGCACTGAACATGGTTTCGATGCGACCCGGGTAACGTTTGTCCCAGTCGCGCAGCATGTCGCCAATCACCTGACGCTGCAGGTTTGGCTGAGAGCCGCACAGGTTACATGGAATGATCGGGAACCCTTTCGCCTGTGAAAAACGCTCAATGTCTTTTTCGCGGCAGTAGGCAAGAGGGCGGATCACAATGTGCTTGCCGTCATCGCTCATCAGTTTAGGCGGCATGCCTTTCATCTTGCCGCCGTAGAACATATTCAGGAACAGCGTCTGCAGGATATCATCGCGGTGATGGCCCAGCGCAATTTTGGTCGCACCCAGTTCCGTCGCGGTACGATAGAGAATGCCACGGCGCAGACGGGAGCAAAGCGAGCAGGTCGTTTTCCCTTCCGGGATCTTCTCTTTCACAATGCCGTAGGTATTTTCTTCGACGATCTTGTACTCAACGCCCAGGTTTTCCAGGTATTCCGGCAGAATGTGTTCCGGAAAGCCCGGCTGTTTCTGGTCAAGGTTGACCGCTACCAGCGAAAAATTAACCGGCGCGCTTTGCTGAAGATTGCGCAGGATCTCCAGCATGGTGTAGCTGTCTTTACCGCCTGACAGGCAAACCATGATGCGGTCGCCTTCTTCAATCATGTTGAAGTCTGCAATGGCTTCGCCCACGTTACGGCGCAGACGCTTTTGCAGTTTGTTCAGGTTGTATTGCTCTTTCTTGGTATTCGATTGAATTTCTTGCATTTTTATTTGTCTCGGGAGGCGTCAGGGGCACCATAGGGGCAAACCTCATTCCAAACCGGCAGTCGTGTATTCGGCATGACGATCTGATTCTGGCTCATTTCCACTATCCTGCCCCGTAAATTTCGTAAACCCTTTGCGCGTTTTCAAGCCCCTCTGACTGACAATGAAAGACGGGTTAGCGCTGGCAGATAAAAGCCAGCAGGCACAGGCATGCCGCGTATGGTACGGATTACTGCGACGAATTCAATATGCTTAGGGAATGCGTTGTCAGAATTAACCTGACAAGCAGCAAGGGGATGCTGGCGTAGGCACTGTCAACAGAGACCTACAAAACGACTTGAAGCCAGATTCAGTGATTATGTGGAAGCCAAAAGATTGAATTTGAGGGTGAGGGTGGAGCCTGATGATTAAAACCATATATGAAATGTGGATATTCAGGCTTCCGCTCATTTTTTTCGAGTTGTTATAAATTATTAACAGTCCTTTGCGAGTAATTTACGGTATTGGCAGTTTTACCTGGTTCATTTCAGAGTAAATACAGTGCGTTAATTTCCAGCACTCGGCTTGCTGATTATCAAACACCCATTATATTTATTCATGTTTCCTTTCATTAAGCTCTTATTAATACATCCCTACCTGTGATTTAGCAGAACATCGAGAGGTTTTGATGAAATTCAACATGATAGTAAGAAGCCTTGCTTTAGCGGGCATTCTCGGCTCAATCAGCCTTCCTCTCAGAGCTGTTGAGGCACCGAAAGATGCTACGGCACCGACGCAACAAGCTAACAATGCCTTGTATAATCAACTTCCTTTCTCTGACAACACCGATTTCACTAATGCCCATAAAGGATTCATTGCTCCACTTCCTCAGGAGATTATCAAGGGGGAGCAAGGAAATACCATCTGGGATCCGCAACAATATTCTTTTATTAAAGAGGGTGATAAAGCTCCTGATACGGTTAACCCGAGTTTATGGCGTCAATCTCAGCTGATCAATATTAGCGGTCTGTTTGAAGTCACTGACGGTGTTTATCAGATTCGAAATCTTGACCTGTCGAATATGACCATTATTGAAGGTAAAGAAGGTATTACCGTGGTCGATCCGCTGGTTTCGGCAGAAACAGCAAAAGTCGGTATGGATCTTTACTTTAAAAATCGCGGCAAGAAACCGGTCGTTGCCGTCATTTATACCCACAGCCATGTTGACCACTACGGCGGCGTGCGAGGGGTGGTTGATGAAGCGGATGTGAAAGCCGGCAAGGTCAAAATCTATGCACCGTCAGGGTTTATGGAAGCCGCCGTTGCGGAAAACATCATGGCGGGTAATGTCATGAGCCGCCGTGCCAGCTACATGTACGGCAACCTGCTGAAGCCAGACGCCAAAGGACAGGTAGGGGCAGGGCTTGGGACTACGACTTCTGCGGGCACGGTCACGCTGATTGCGCCGACGAATATCATTGAGAAAGATGGTCAGAAAGAGGTCATCGATGGGCTGACCTATGACTTTATGCTCGCGCCCGGTTCTGAAGCGCCCTCGGAAATGCTCTGGTATATCGAAGAGAAGAAACTCATCGAGTCAGCTGAGGATGTCACTCATACCTTGCACAACACCTATTCGCTCCGCGGCGCGAAAATACGTGAACCGTTGCCGTGGTCGAAATACATCAACCAGGCAATTGTGCGCTGGGGTGATAAAGCTGAAATTATTATGGCACAGCACCACTGGCCGACCTGGGGCAACGAAAACGTGGTCAAACTGCTGAAAAGTCAACGTGACCTCTATCGTTACATCAACGACCAGACACTTCGCATGGCCAACGAGGGGCTGACGCGGGATGAAATAGCCGCAAACTTCAAGCTGCCGGATTCACTGGCACACACGTGGGCTAACCGCGGTTACTACGGCTCGGTCAGTCATGATGTGAAAGCCACCTATGTACTTTATCTTGGCTGGTTCGATGGCAATCCGGCGACCCTGGATGAACTGCCGCCTGAAGAAGGCGCGAAGAAATTCGTCGAGTATATGGGCGGTGCGGATGCCATTTTAAGTAAAGCGAAAACCGACTTTGACCAGGGGAACTACCGTTGGGTTGCACAGGTCGTGAGTAAAGTCGTTTTTGCTGACCCGAATAACCAGGCCGCGCGTAACCTTGAAGCGGATGCGCTGGAGCAGCTCGGTTACCAGGCTGAATCGGGGCCATGGCGTAACTTCTACCTGACAGGCGCGCAGGAGCTGCGTAACGGCGTAGTGAAGGGACCAACGCCAAATACCGCCAGCCCGGATACCGTGCGTGCTATGACGCCAGAGATGTTCTTCGATTACCTGGCTGTACATATCAACGGCCAGAAAGCCGTTGATGCCAAATCGGTGTTTAATATCGATCTGGGTAGCGACGGCGGTAAATATAAGCTTGAGCTTGAAAATGGGGTACTCAACCACACGGCTAACGCCGAGGCGAAAGACGCCGATGCCACTGTGACCCTTAATCGAGATACGCTGAACAAAATCATTCTGCAAGAGGTCACCCTCAAGCAGGCTGAGGAGAACGGCGATGTGAAGATTTCAGGTGATGGTGCGAAACTCGACGCGATGCTCGGGTATATGGATAAATTTGATTTCTGGTTTAATATCGTCACGCCGTAAACGCTTTCCCTGCGAGTCCTTTTTCTCGCAGGGACGTTTTTTCGCGGTTGTCTGTCGCTGGCGTATAATGCCTTTCTCAATCCGCCTGACAGTCCAGTGGCCGTTCCTATGACGCTCAATCGTTTTTGTTTTTTGCTCCTGCTTGTCGCTGCGATCGGCAGCTTTTTCTCCTCGTCTTCCTTTGCCGTGTGGTTCCTGCTGATCAATGTGCTGACGATGGCCATTTATGGCGCCGATAAAACGGCAGCACGGAAAGGGATGCGCAGGGTGCCGGAAACTACGTTACTCCTGTACGGTGTTGTGGGAGGGTGGCCTGGCGCGATTTTGGGTCAACAACTCTTTCGCCATAAAACGCAAAAGCAGCCGTTCAAAACCTGGTTTTGGATCAGTGTTGTGGTGAGTCTCTCAGCCATGATGGCGCTGTATTATTTCTCTCCTTTTACCCCTTATTGAGCGTTGTCAGGACCGCACACATTCCCGTTGACCTCAAGTTAACTTGAGCTTTTAAGATGTCTTCGACATGTTGATACAGGAGTAACAACTTAAAATGAAAGACATCGATGTAGGCTTCACGCATGTTGCGTTTATGGTCAGGGACCTGGAAAAAAGCATCACGTTCTATCGCCGATACGCCGGGATGGACGTTATGCATTCGCGTGAACCCGGTCTTCCTGATGCCCGAAAAGTGGCATGGTTGACTGACCACACCCGTCCTTTTGCGCTGGTTCTGGTGCAGGCAGACAACGTGACCGATACGCCGCTGGGGAATTTCGGCCACCTTGGGATTGCCTGCGCTACGCGTGAAGAAATTGACAGAAAAACGGCGATGGCCACTGAGGAAGGGGTATTACGTAAAGCACCGGAGGATCTGGGTGATCCCGTCGGGTATTACGTATTCTTTGCCGATCCTGACGGAAATACCTTAGAGCTCTCATATGGTCAGCGTGTCGGGCTGACGGCGACGGGTGAGAACGCATCTGAATAACGTGAAACGGGCCTACTGCCAAAAGTAGTAGGCCAATTCCTGGTGGGTTGCTGTTTTTTGCACAATCTGAATAATACGTGCAACAACACGGACGACAGCATCCCATGAATAGAAAATCTATTGCACTGGCAGCACTGGTGTTTTTCTCTGCGCCTGGCTGGTCAGCGTTTCAGGAGCGGGAATATAATACCTGGTATATAAAAAATGCCGTTCTCTATGACATGACGCAGACCTCGGACGGTTTTCCTGTCATGGTGAGTATATTCCAGCCTGAGCGTAAATCCGCAAATCTGGTGGTGTCGTACATCACTGAAGGCCGTTGCGATGATAATAACCAGCAGCTTAATGTGAATGGCAAAGTGCTGGCCGCAAAATATCGCTGTGTTCAGGTTGGACAGAACAGAATAGACCATTTCTCCGTGGTGGATGCGAACAGCGTCAATAGCCTGGTGACCTATCTAAAATCCGATTTCACGCTACTCCTGCAAAATGATATCAAGATTTGGGCGGCAAATATCAAAACGCCCAAATACGGTCTGACGCCGCGTTTTTAAAATCCTGCTACGCTTGTTTGTTGTATCAGGAGCATGAAGATGAAGAACAAAGACGAACAAACAGGATTAGTGGGGCTGGCGATCGGCGCCGCTGTTATTGGACTGGTTTCCGCACAGAGACCGATCGATCGCGACAGCATAGTGGATGAACTGGTCAGGCTGGGCAGGCAGAAAGGCGATGGTGTCGAAGATGAGGTTTTCGTTAAAGCCGCCCAGCTGGTGAGAAAAGGGGTATAACGATGGCTGAAGTACGTCATGCGCAGTGCCATTGTGGCGCGGTAGCCTTTACGGTTGAACTCACTGATGGCTTTAACACCGCGCGGCGCTGCAGCTGCTCTTTTTGTCGTATGCGGGGCGCAGTCGCGGTTTCTGCTCCGTTATCGGGAATTACCGTAACCAAAGGCGAGGACAAGCTGACGGAGTACCGTTTTCACACCGGGACGGCGCGGCATTTCTTTTGCTCAGTCTGCGGAATATATACGTTCCATCAGCGTCGCTCTAACCCTAATGAATACGGCGTGAATGTGTCCTGTATAGAAAATGTCTCGCCGTTTGATTTCCCCGAAGTGACGGTAATGGACGGTGTAAACCATCCGAAGGACGGCGAAAGTGGGGTGTTTGGTTATCTCTCGTTTCGCAAAAGAGAGACCCATAAAAGCTAATTACTGCATGGGCAGGATTAACCGCCTTCCAGTCGGGTCAACAACGCACCGAGATGTCCGACAATATCGCGGAAATCAAAAATCAACGCCATCCACAAACAGGCTAAAAGAGTCAGTACGGTTAAGGATAGACGAACAAACAACGCAGTTGTCCTTAATGAAGAAAGGGCTATCTGCGCAGTCTAACCTGCTTTCTCTCAACTTAGCCTCAACCAAAACCTTTCTGAAGCTACCATTTGTGATGGCATTCAAAAAAAAGCCCGCATTTCGCGGGCTCTGATCATCAGAACTGGTAAACCAGACCTAACGCGACGACATCATCGGTGCTGATGCCGTTGTCTTTGTAGAAGTTATCATCTTCATCCAGCAGGTTGATTTTGTAATCAACGTAGGTGGACATGTTCTTGTTGAAATAGTAGGTAGCGCCTACATCCGCATATTTAACCAGGTCCTGATCGCCCTGACCGTTGGCCAGGTCTTTACCTTTAGACTGCAAATAAGAAATGGCCGGACGCAGACCGAAATCGAACTGGTACTGCGCGGTCACTTCAAAGTTCTGGGTTTTGTTCGCCACGGCGTCGGTATTATCACCATACGGGGTCATGTTGCGGGTTTCAGAATACATCGCCGCCAGATAGATATTATTGGCGTCATATTTCAGGCCTGCCGTCCAGGCATCTGCTTTATCACCGCCCGCAGTGGTATTCGTCACCTGGTCGTTGGTACGGTCAGAAGAGGTGTACGCAGCACCGGCGCTGATGCCCATGCCAAGGTCGTAGGTGGTCGAAATACCGAAGCCGTCACCGTTCTCATGACGCGTGTCGCGGCCATTATTGGTGCCTTCCTGGTTGTTGCTGGCATCTTCATTTTTGCCCTGATACTGCAGCGCAAAGTTCAGACCCGGCACCAGACCGTAGAAGTCGGTGTTACGATAGGTTGCGACGCCGTTCGCACGGCCAGTCATAAAATTATCCGCATTGGTGTAAGAGTCGCCGCCGAATTCAGGGAGCATATCTGTCCAGCCTTCCACGTCGTACAGCACGCCATAGTTACGGCCATAATCGAACGAGCCGTAGTCACCCACTTTTACACCGGCGAAGGCCAGACGCGTCCAGGACTGGTTATCAGACCCTTCAGTGTTATTAGCCTGAATGTTGTACTCCCACTGGGCGTAGCCGGTCATCATGTCGTTGATCTGCGTCTCACCCTTGAAACCCAGACGCATGTAGGTTTGGTCGCCATCTTTAGAGGCGTCATCAGAGAAGTAGTGCAGGCCGTCTACTTTTCCGTACAGGTCTAATTTGTTGCCATCTTTATTATAAATTTCTGCCGCATGTGCTGCGCCAGCCATTAACAGAGCCGGAATCATCAGAGCCAGTACTTTTCTTTGCATTTTGGTATTCCTTTGCGGTTGTTTTTATTTAATTACCTGTTGAACTTTCCAAATAAGAAAGTGGTCTCATGCTAAAACACTCCGCAGAAGAGTAATAAAATATAATTGTTACGAATTGAGTTAAATCTAAACTGAATTAAACCACGGTAATGATCATTTGTTTGGTGAATAATTAAGGTTATACCATAACAAATAAAAATTTTTAATGAGTCGCCAGTTCAGGTAGTCTTTGCGTCGTTATATGCCTTTAAGATTATTTATCCATAATTCACATGAATGTTATTTAGGTAACTAAAACGATATTCATTGATTATCTGGATTAGCCCGATGTGAAAGC
>NZ_JTLF01000251.1:0-5859 GCF_000798855.1 Enterobacter sp. ZOR0014
AGTAGCAAGGAACATAAAGTGAACGGAATGACCACCACAGCCGTATGTTCCCCCTCACCCCAGCCCTTTGGGACAGGGTTGGAATGAGGGCTTATTTAAACCCCACCACCGGATGCTGCTGATACGGCGTTTCGAGCTCGGCAATCTGCTCCGGCGTCAGGGATAAATCCACTGCACTCAGCAGTTCATCCAGCTGTTCTTCCCTGGACGTCCCAATAATCGGTGCCGCGACCCCGCGCTTACTCAGCAGCCACGCCAGCGCCACCTGTGCGCGGGTGGCTCCCGTATCGTCGGCAATCCCGGCTAAGCGTTCGGCAATTAACGCATCGCTGGCTTCTGTACCGTCATAGAGATTTTTTCCGACTTCATCTGAGACCAGACGAGCCGTGGTTTCCCCCCATGGACGGGTTAAACGTCCGCGCGCCAGCGGGCTCCACGGGATCACCGCCACGCCCTCCTGATAGCACAGTGGCAGCATTTCGCGCTCTTCTTCACGGTAGATCAGGTTGTAGTGATCCTGCATGGTGACAAAACGCGCCCAGCCGTGCTGCGCCTGGAGATCCAGCGCCTGTGCAAACTGCGACGCATGCATAGACGACGCGCCGATATAGCGCGCTTTACCGGCTTTCACCACCTCGTTGAGCGCTTCAAGCGTCTCCTCGATCGGCGTGTTGTAATCCCAGCGGTGAATTTGCAGCAGGTCGACGTAATCCATGTTCAGGCGTCTAAGGCTGTCATCAATAGAGCGCAGGATCTGCGCGCGAGAAAGGCCCTGAGTCAGGTCACCTGACGGGTAGTACACCTTGGTGGCGACCACAATGTCATCCCGACGCGCAAAGTCACGCAGGGCACGACCGACAATCTCCTCGCTGCTGCCGTCGGAGTAGCTGTTGGCGGTGTCAAAGAAGTTAATGCCGCCCTCGATAGCGCGTTTAATAATCGGACGGCTACTCTCTTCCGGCAACGTCCAGGCGTGGTTCCCTCGTTCGGGCTCGCCAAAAGTCATACAGCCCAGGCAAAGCCGGGAAACCTTAAGGTCGGTTTTTCCTAATGTGGTGTATTGCATGGTTCCGCTCCTGCTGTTTAAACAATACGTTTAAGCATAGCAGGAGCGAAAAAGGGGAGGGATTAGTCCAGCCAGGCGCGGATTTTGGCTTCAATACCGGCGGCGTCCAGGCCAATAGCCGCACGGGCTTCATCCTGGGTACCCTGAGGAATGAAATGATCCGGCAGGCCGAGGTTCAACACCGGCACGACGTTGCGGTTTGCCATCAGCACCTCGTTCACGCCGCTTCCCGCACCGCCCATGATGGCGTTTTCTTCCAGAGTGACCAGCACGTCATGCGTCTCGGCCAAATTCAAAATCAGAGATTCGTCGAGCGGCTTCACGAAGCGCATATCCACCAGGGTAGCGTTTAG
The DNA here is from genome assembly GCF_000798855.1 of Enterobacter sp. ZOR0014. Taxonomy (NCBI): domain Bacteria; kingdom Pseudomonadati; phylum Pseudomonadota; class Gammaproteobacteria; order Enterobacterales; family Enterobacteriaceae; genus Enterobacter; species Enterobacter sp. ZOR0014. The sequence goes on from NZ_JTLF01000251.1 coordinate 1,420, forward strand.
CGTTTCAGCGACCTTCGCAGCTTCTGGCATCAGCGTACCGAAGTTCAGGATCGCCACTTTCTCACCGCGACGTTTCACCAGACCTTTACCGATCGCCAGTTTTTCCAGGGGCTGCAGCTCAACGCCCACCGCATTGCCGCGTGGGTAGCGCACCGCACTAGGGCCATCCTGATAGTGATAGCCGGTAAACAGCATCTGACGACATTCGTTTTCGTCGCTTGGCGTCATGATGACCATATCCGGAATACAGCGCAGGAACGACAGATCGAATGCGCCCTGGTGCGTCTGACCGTCAGCGCCGACGATGCCCGCACGGTCTATCGCAAACAGTACCGGCAGCTTCTGGATGGCCACGTCATGGATCACCTGATCGTAGGCGCGCTGCAGGAAGGTAGAATAGATAGCGACCACCGGCTTGTAGCCGCCAATGGCCAGGCCCGCTGCGAACGTCACCGCATGCTGCTCGGCAATCGCCACGTCAAAATACTGGTCAGGGTATTTTCTGGAGAACTCCACCATGCCGGAGCCTTCACGCATGGCCGGGGTGATCGCCATCAGCTTGTTGTCTTTCGCGGCGGTTTCACACAGCCAGTCGCCGAAGATTTTGGAATAGCTCGGCATACCGCCGCTGCTTTTTGGCAGACAGCCGCTGGACGGGTCGAATTTTGGTACCGCGTGGAAGGTGATCGGATCTTTTTCCGCCGGTTCGTAGCCACGCCCTTTTTTGGTCATGATATGCAGGAACTGCGGGCCTTTCAGGTCGCGCATGTTCTTGAGGGTGGTGACCAGGCCCAGCACGTCATGGCCGTCAACCGGGCCAATATAGTTAAAGCCCAGCTCTTCAAACAGCGTACCCGGCACGACCATGCCTTTGATGTGTTCTTCGGTGCGCTTGAGCAGCTCTTTAATCGGCGGTACGCCGGAAAAGACTTTTTTACCGCCTTCACGCAGCGAGGAGTAAAGCTTGCCGGAAAGCAGCTGCGCCAGATGGTTGTTCAGCGCACCGACGTTCTCGGAAATCGACATTTCGTTATCGTTGAGGATAACCAGCATGTCCGGTTTGATATCACCCGCATGGTTCATGGCCTCAAAGGCCATCCCGGCGGTGATAGCACCGTCACCAATCACGCAGACGGTGCGGCGCTGTTTATTCTCTTTTTCGGCGGCAACGGCAATACCGATGCCCGCAGAAATGGAGGTGGAGGAGTGGCCGACGCTCAGCACGTCATACTCGCTCTCACCGCGCCACGGGAACGGATGCAGGCCACCTTTCTGACGAATGGTGCCAATTTTATCGCGACGTCCGGTCAGAATTTTGTGCGGATAGGCCTGGTGGCCCACGTCCCAGATAAGCTGATCGAACGGCGTGTTATAGACATAGTGCAGCGCCACGGTCAGTTCTACCGTGCCAAGCCCGGAGGCGAAATGGCCGCTTGAGCGGCTTACGCTGTCGAGCAGGTAGCGACGCAGCTCGTCGCACAGCTTCGGCAGGCTCTCTTTCGGCAACAGACGCAACTCCTGGGTGGAGTCAACTAACGCCAGTGTCGGGTATTTGGCAATATCAAAACTCATCAAAGGCTCATCGAGATATATAGTTTATTTATCACGCTGGATTATATAGTCCGCTAGCGCTTCCAGTGCCGAGGTATCCAGCGATTGTGCGGCCAGTACATTTAGCGACTGGCGGGCATCGTCAATCAGATCCCGGGCTTTACGTTGGGCTTGCTCAAGACCCAGCAGGGCGGGGTAGGTACTTTTGCCAAGCTGCTGGTCTGCACCCTGACGTTTACCCAATGTTGCAGTATCGCCCACCACATCCAGAATGTCATCCTGAACCTGGAATGCCAGACCGATACTTTCTGCGTATCTGTCCAGCGTCGGCAAGGCTTTGCGCCCTTGTTCACCCGCGCTCAGCGCGCCCAGGCGAACGGCAGAACGAATCAATGCCCCGGTTTTGTGGCGATGAATACGCTCCAGCTGTTCCAGATTAACCTGACGTCCTTCAGCTTCAAGATCCAGCGCTTGTCCGCCGCACATGCCGGCCACGCCGCTGGCCATCGCCAGTTCAGAAATCATTGCCAGGCGGTCACGGTCAGCCACTTCCGCCATCGGCGCATCGCTCAAAATAGAGAACGCCAGCGTTTGCAGGGCATCGCCCGCCAGAATGGCATTCGCTTCGCCAAACTTGATATGGCAGGTAGGTTGACCGCGACGCAGGTCGTCGTCGTCCATCGCCGGTAAATCATCGTGGATCAGCGAATAGGCATGGATGCACTCAACGGCGGCAGCCGGGGCGTCCAGCGTGTTATCGCTGATACCAAACATATTGCCTGTGGCGTACACCAGGAACGGGCGCAGGCGCTTTCCACCCAAGAGTGCGCCATAGTGCATAGCCTCAACCAGAGGAGTGTTCTGAAAAGGCTGTGGTGCAATAAAACGGCGCAGGGCGTCGTTGGCGCGAACTACACGCGCCTGAAGCTCGTTGGCAAAATCCATTTACTCGGCGTCCGGTGTGAAAGGCGTAGTTTTCGCGTCTTCGCTGTCGGAAAGCAGGATCTGCACGCGCTGCTCGGCCTGCTGCAGTTTGACCTGCCCCTGTCGCGCCAGCTGCACGCCACGTTCGAATTCGTTGAGCGCCTCTTCCAGCGGGAGATCGCCGCTCTCAAGACGGGTAACGATTTGCTCCAGTTCACTCAGCGCAGTTTCGAAACTGGCCGGTGCGTCGTTCTTCTTCGGCATAGTGAATTGACTCTTATATTCTTCGCCCCGACATGGTAACGGACTCGGGCGGATAAGCAAATAACGCGCAATGTGCACAGGAGCGGCGCGATGGTGGTATACTTGCGCGCCTGGATGCAGCCACGGGTGTGGGCTGCTGTACTCTTTTCCATTACAAGCCTTAATACGCTTGCCTAAGAAACATTGCCGCCATGAAGTTTATCATTAAATTGTTCCCTGAAATCACCATCAAAAGCCAATCTGTGCGTTTGCGCTTTATTAAAATTCTCACCGGGAACATTCGTAACGTATTAAAGCACTACGACGAAACGCTCGCCGTGGTGCGCCACTGGGACCACGTTGAAGTCCGTGCGAAAGACGAAAACAAACGTCAGGATATTCGCGACGCGCTGACCCGTATTCCGGGGATCCACCATATTCTGGAAGTGGAAGACGTCCCGTTCAGCGATATGCACGATATCTTCGAGAAAGCGCTGGTTCAGTACCGCGATCAGATCGAAGGCAAAACCTTCTGCGTACGCGTGAAACGTCGCGGCAAGCACGAATTCAGCTCCATTGAAGTGGAACGTTACGTTGGCGGCGGTTTGAACCAGCACGTCGAGTCTGCGCGCGTGCGTCTGACGCACCCGGACGTGACGGTTAACCTGGAGATCGAAAACGATCGCCTGCTGCTGGTGAAAGGTCGTTATGAAGGTATCGGCGGTTTCCCGATCGGCACCCAGGAAGATGTCTTGTCTCTGATCTCCGGCGGCTTCGACTCCGGCGTTTCCAGCTATATGCTGATGCGCCGCGGCTGTCGCGTCCATTACTGCTTCTTTAACCTGGGCGGTGCGGCGCATGAAATCGGCGTTCGCCAGGTCGCGCATTACCTGTGGAACCGCTTCGGCAGCTCCCACCGCGTGCGTTTTGTGGCGATCAACTTCGAGCCGGTAGTGGGCGAAATTCTTGAGAAAGTGGACGACGGCCAGATGGGCGTTATCCTGAAGCGCATGATGGTACGTGCGGCATCCAAAGTGGCTGAGCGCTACGGCGTGCAGGCGCTGGTCACCGGCGAAGCGCTGGGGCAGGTCTCCAGCCAGACGCTGACCAACCTGCGTCTGATCGACAACGTCTCTGATACGCTGATCCTGCGTCCGCTGATCTCCCACGATAAAGAGCACATCATCGATCTGGCACGTGAAATCGGCACCGAAGATTTTGCCCGTACCATGCCGGAATACTGCGGTGTGATCTCAAAAAGCCCGACCGTCAAAGCGGTGAAGGCGAAGATCGAAGCCGAAGAAGAGCACTTCGATTTCAGCATCCTGGATAAAGTGGTGGCGGAAGCGTCCAATATTGATATCCGCGAAATCGCCCAGCAGACCGAGCAGGACGTCGTCGAAGTGGAAACCGTAAGCGGTTTCGGCGCTAACGATGCGATTCTGGATATCCGCTCTATTGATGAGCAGGACGACAAGCCGCTGCAGGTGGAAGGCGTTGAAGTGGTGTCGCTGCCGTTCTACAAGCTGAGCACCAAATTTGGCGATCTCGACCAGAGCAAAACGTATCTGCTGTGGTGTGAGCGTGGGGTGATGAGCCGCCTGCAGGCACTGTATCTGCGCGAGCAGGGCTTTGCGAATGTGAAGGTGTATCGTCCGTAGTTTTTTGCGCGGGAATGCGGCCTGATGCCCTCACCCCGGCCCTCTCCCACGGGGAGAGGGA
>NZ_JTLF01000376.1:0-1655 GCF_000798855.1 Enterobacter sp. ZOR0014
GAACATCTGCTGTTAATTCACGCTGTTGCGATTAGTCTGCTGAAGCTGTGCTTCAGAAAGGACTTTTCCGAGTGCCTCATCCTGTCTGTTTTGATCGATATCCTGCTGGTTAGTTCTCTTCGCTGCAGTTCCGTGATGGCCAGAGCCAGAAAGACGGGCAGGGCAATGGCCACCTTCGGCTCCTGGCCCGCGTGGCGGTCCAGTCGTCGAGCCCCACTCCGCCAGGCAGCTGCTTACGCACCAGCCAGTCTCCGCCGAACCCGCAAGCGGTTTCGGGCTATCGCTAGGGTCTGATGGCAAAGGTCAACAACTGCGGCTTCTCCGGCCGTACCGTCCGGAACGCCTTCACCGCGCCGGCGAAGCCGTCGCTCTAATGGCGACACGCCGTTCCGACGTGTCGGGTGTGTGCAATCCTGTTCACCCGCGTGAGTCCATCCCCCGTGTGTCCTCACGCGGAGGGCTGGTCGTAGCACCGTCAGGTCGTCATCCAAAGGGTTAAATGAACGCCGCCAAAACTTTTTGCAAGGGACTGCAAAAACTTTTGTCTGCGCCCTTTTCCTGCCGCCCCGCCGTCGCTCCTTTGCCCTTTGCCGCGAGAGAACTCACCAGGGAGATGGGCAACCATCACCACAGGAGAAAACCAGGATGCACACACGAAACGTCAACGTCAAAACCGCCGCTCAAGAATCTTCCAGGAAGATGGAGGAAGAACAAAACCCTGTTTCTGTCGCGAAGGAGTGGGTGGCTCAGGCCACCGCGCTGAAAGAGGGCGTCACTGTCACCGTGTCCGATGTGTCCCGATACGGCGATGTGCAGGTGGAGATCCGCACCAACGGAACGCTTAACTGGCGCGCCTGGTCGTTTCAACCTGATTTTCTTTTTGAACTGAAACGCAACCTGCAATACGTACAGCTGTAACCCCACGCCGGATATCCGGCATGTACTGATAAAAGGAGATAAACCATGCATTTACACACGACTGATTCTTTCGCTTCTCTTGATTCCAGCGCCAGCGCCGAATCGGAAATGGCCTACTGGCTGAGCCGTGAAAAGTCCGCACTGATCGCCCCCGTGGAAATCGATGTGAATAAATTCCACGATGCGGCAGGAATGCACCCACCGATGATCAACTGGCGTTGTGACACCGCGCAGGACACTGAAACCTTCATGCTGGCAGAGATGATCTGTATGAACGTGACGGACATTTTTGTCCGTATTGGAAAGCGTTATTTCCGCGTACGTGATTACAGCAACCTGAATCACGCCGATATCGTGGCGAAGGTGAAAGCAGCATTCAGCCCTGAGAGCCAGAGCCAGAAATGAAAAAAGCAGGCTTACGCCTGCTCCATCCACGCCGGATTTGAGCGATTCCAACGAAAAAATCCGGCTTTCACTAAAAGGAACAAACCCATGCAATTCAGTGAAGTTTCGATTGTTACACCAACCGCCCTCTATGTCCAGATGCAGGAGGCTCAAAACGCGCCCGTGAAAAAGCAGGTGCGTATCAAACGCGGTGAAATCGCCTGCAATGCCCTCAGTCCGGAAATGCGGGCACTGGGCCGTCATATTGCGCACTGCCGGAAAAAGGGGCGATCCGTACGTATTCCCGCCATGCGCGGGAGCGAGTGGGGTCATGTGCTGCGCACGCTTGAACT
>NZ_JTLF01000388.1:0-14943 GCF_000798855.1 Enterobacter sp. ZOR0014
TGCAACGCGGCTTTCGCTCACCGTTGCGAGGTGGCGTATATTACGCCTTCCTCTTTCAGAGTCAAGCGTTTATTTTGCTTTTCTCTGCTGACCCGGCGGTGTATGTGCCGTTGTTCCGTGTCAGTGGAGGCGCATTATAGGGAGTAATTCCGAACCTGCAAGGATAAAGTGAAAATTATTTACTGACTGCTCACTTTCCAGGCAAAACGATTCCCAGACCTCAATTCTCGCCTGGTTTTTAAACAAAAACGAGCCGCAAGCGGCTCGTTTTTGCGTTTTGTGACTTACTGCACTGCCACAATGCGATCGTCGTTGGCTTCCAGACGGATAACTTTGCCCGGAATCAGCTCCCCGGACAGGATCTGCTGCGCCAGCGGGTTTTCGATCTGCTGCTGGATAGCACGTTTCAACGGACGCGCACCATACACCGGATCATAACCGTTCTCGCTCAACAATTTCAGCGCATCGTCAGAGATGTGAATTTCATATCCACGCTCTTCCAGACGTTTGTACAGACGCTGCAGCTGGATCTGCGCAATCGACGCAATGTGTTTCTCACCCAGAGGATGGAACACCACCACTTCATCAATACGGTTGATGAACTCTGGACGGAAGCTATGGCTGACAACCCCCATCACCAGATCCTTCATATGGCCGTAGTCCAGCTCACCGAAACGTTCCTGAATCAAATCAGAACCCAGGTTCGATGTCATAATGACGACCGTATTACGGAAGTCGACCGTTCTCCCCTGCCCGTCAGTCAGACGGCCATCATCCAGCACCTGAAGCAGAATGTTGAACACATCCGGGTGCGCTTTTTCCACCTCATCCAGCAGAATGACGGAATAAGGACGGCGACGCACCGCTTCTGTCAGATAGCCACCTTCTTCATAACCGACATATCCTGGAGGTGCCCCGACCAGACGCGAGACGGAGTGTTTTTCCATAAACTCGGACATGTCGATGCGCACCATCGCATCGTCGCTATCGAACATAAAGTTAGCCAGTGCTTTGCACAGCTCGGTCTTACCGACACCGGTCGGCCCCAGGAACAGGAACGAACCAATCGGGCGATTAGGATCGGACAGCCCCGCACGGCTACGGCGGATGGCATTGGAGACGGCCTCAACCGCCTCGTCCTGACCGATCACGCGCTGATGCAGATCCTGCTCCATACGCAGCAGTTTATCGCGTTCGCTTTCCATCATGCGCGCCACCGGAATACCGGTCCAGCGAGCCAGCACTTCCGCAATTTCTGCATCCGTCACTTTATTACGTAACAGACGCATGGTTTTGCCTTCTGACTGCGTGGCGATCTCAAGCTGTTTTTCCAGCTCAGGGATTTTGCCGTACTGCAACTCGGACATTCGCGCCAGATCGCCCACACGGCGAGCCTGTTCGATGGCGATTTTCGCCTGCTCAAGTTCCGCTTTAATGGTCTGCGTGCCAGACAGTGAAGCTTTCTCGGCTTTCCACTCTTCTTCCAGCTCAGAATACTGACGCTCTTTGTCGTCCAGTTCTTCGTTGAGCATATCGAGGCGTTTCTTACTGGCTTCATCAGACTCTTTCTTCAGCGCCTGCTGTTCCAGCTTGAGCTGAATGATACGACGGTCGAGCCTGTCCAGCTCTTCCGGTTTCGAGTCAATCTGCATACGAATGCTCGACGCCGCTTCATCAATCAGGTCGATCGCTTTATCCGGCAACTGACGGTCAGCAATATAACGGTGCGAAAGCGTCGCCGCCGCCACAATCGCCGGGTCGGTGATTTGCACATGGTGATGCAGCTCATAACGTTCTTTCAGACCACGCAAAATCGCGATGGTATCTTCAACGCTTGGCTCAGCAACAAACACTTTCTGGAAACGACGTTCCAGAGCAGCATCTTTCTCAATGTACTGGCGGTACTCATCCAGCGTCGTGGCGCCAACGCAATGCAGTTCACCACGTGCCAGGGCTGGTTTCAGCATGTTCCCGGCATCCATCGCGCCGTCGGCCTTACCGGCCCCCACCATGGTGTGCAGTTCGTCAATAAACAGAATGACGTTGCCTTCCTGTTTAGCCAGGTCGTTAAGCACACCTTTCAGACGCTCTTCAAACTCACCGCGGTATTTCGCCCCGGCCACCAGCGCCCCCATATCCAGTGCCAGCACGCGGCGACCTTTCAGCCCTTCCGGCACTTCACCGTTTACGATACGCTGCGCCAGCCCTTCAACAATGGCGGTTTTACCCACACCGGGCTCACCAATCAGAACCGGGTTGTTCTTGGTACGACGCTGCAATACCTGAATCGTACGGCGGATCTCTTCGTCACGGCCGATGACCGGGTCAAGTTTGCCCTGCTCAGCACGTTCGGTCAGATCGACCGTAAATTTCTTCAAAGCCTGACGTTGGTCTTCGGCTCCCTGATCGTTCACGCTTTCACCTCCGCGCATTTTCTCAATCGCCTGAGTCACATTGGCGGTGGTTGCACCGGCAGATTTCAGCAGGTCGGTTAAGGTACCGCGTGATTCAAGCGCCGCCAGAACAAACAGCTCTGACGAAATAAAGTTGTCCCCACGTTTTTGCGCCAGCTTGTCGCAAAGGTTCAGCACGCGCACCAGATCCTGAGACGGCTGAACATCACCGCCGGTACCTTCTACCTGCGGTAAACGGCTCAGTGCCTGATCGATAGCGGTGCGTAACTGGCCAGCATTAATGCCAGCAGACGTTAATAAAGGACGTACCGATCCCCCTTCCTGATTCAGCAAGGCGCTCATTAAATGAAGAGGTTCGATGAATTGGTTGTCGTGCCCCAGCGCGAGCGACTGGGCATCGGCAAGAGCAAGCTGGAATTTATTAGTAAGACGATCCAGACGCATAACTCCTCCCATAAACAGGTCAAATTTGCTACTGGAGATTAAATGAGGTCATCCCTCAATTATTCAAGGTTAATGACCTGAATTATGTGAAAAGAAAACGGCACGTTCCGGATCGTCTTGATTCTTTAGGTTATATCAGCCAAATAAAACTTGCCATACGACCCGTAGTCTTGTCGCGGCGATAAGAGAAAAAATCACCCTTTTCGGTGAAAGTACAGCGATCTCCGCCGAAGATCTGCGTGACACCGACGCTATTCAGGCGCTGACGGGCAAGCTGGTAAATATCTGCCAGATATTTTTCACCGGAAGGCTGAAAAGCCTCAGCGGCTTGCGGATTTTTTTCCATGAATGCTTCGCGAACTTCCGGCCCCACTTCAAAAGCACGAGGGCCAATCGCCGGACCCAGCCAGGCCATGATATTGGCGGAATCATCGTTAAAGCAGGCGACGGTCTCTTCCAGCACGCCCTCACACAATCCACGCCAGCCTGCATGCGCGGCAGCCACTTCAGTACCTGCCCGGTTACAGAACAAAACCGGCAGACAATCGGCGGTCATAACGGCACAAACCGTGCCCGGAGTATTGCTGTAAGAGGCGTCTGCGCGTTTAGAAGCGTAAGGTTTTCCCGTCAGCTTCAGCACCGCTTTACCATGAACCTGTTCCAGCCAGACCGGTTTCGAAGGCAGATTCCCCGCAGCAAACAGACGCCTGCGGTTCTCTTCTACATGATCCAGGTTATCGCCACAGTGTGCGCCGAGATTCAACGACTCCCACGCGCCCTGGCTGACTCCGCCAGTACGGGTTGAGCTGCAGGCGGCCACGCCTTCAGGTAGTGGCCACTCCGGGACAATCAGTTTGGTCATAACCAGTCCACATGGTCCTTATGTTCTTCGAAATCAGCACGCATGGCGTCAATCAGTTCCACCATATCCTGTGGGAGAGGCGCATGCCACTCCATCTGAATACCGGTGATGGGGTGATAGAGACGCAGCATGGTCGCGTGCAGCGCCTGACGATCGAACTTGCGCAGTACGCTGATGAACTCATCCGATGCGCCTTTTGGCGGACGCGGACGACCACCGTATACCTGATCCCCCACCAGCGGATGGGTAATGTGGGCCATATGAACACGGATCTGGTGCGTACGACCGGTTTCCAGGCGCAGGCGCAGGCGCGTATGAATACGGAAGTGCTCCATAATGCGATAGTGCGTCACCGCTGGTTTCCCCATCGGGTGCACCGACATATGAGTGCGTTTGGTCGGGTGACGGCTAATCGGTTCTTCTACCGTGCCGCCAGCGGTCATGTGGCCAATGGCTACCGCTTCGTATTCACGGGTAATTTCACGCAGCTGCAGTGATTCCACCAGACGGGTCTGAGCAGGAACGGTCTTTGCCACGACCATCAGACCGGTGGTGTCTTTATCCAGACGGTGAACGATACCCGCGCGCGGGACGTCAGCAATCGGCGGATAGTAATGGAGAAGTGCATTAAGTACCGTACCGTCAGGGTTCCCCGCCCCCGGATGAACAACCAGGTCGCGCGGCTTGTTGATTACCAGAATGTCATCATCTTCATAGACGATGTCCAGTGGGATATCCTGCGGCTCGAAGCGGATTTCCTCTTCGATTTCAGCATTGATGGCAACAGCTTCCCCACCAAACACTTTCTCTTTTGGTTTGTCCCAGATCTTGCCGTTTACCAGCACGCGCTGGTCAAGGATCCATTCTTTTATGCGTGAACGCGAATAATCAGGGAACAATTCGGCCAAAGCCTGATCTAAGCGTTGACCGAGCTGATTTTCGGAGACTGTTGCGGTGAGTTCTACTCGTTGTGCCATAAACTGCTTCTTTGTTTAACGTTGGGTTTTACGGCTTTGCCGTTTAATATAGTGTGCTATTGTAGCTGGTCTTAATCGGGAGCAGGAACAGAGTTTCTCCCGGACAAACATTTGAGGAAAGTCAAAACGTCATGACGCGCATGAAATATCTGGTGGCAGCGGCCACGTTGAGCCTGGCTTTGGTGGGCTGCTCCGGTTCGAATGAACAGGTCCCTGACAATCCGCCGAATGAAATCTATGCGACTGCACAACAAAAGTTGCAGGACGGTAACTGGAAACAGGCGATAACGCAACTGGAAGCGTTGGATAATCGCTATCCATTTGGTCCGTATTCGCAGCAGGTACAGTTAGATCTTATCTACGCCTACTACAAAAATGCCGACCTGCCGCTGGCTCAGGCAACTATCGATCGTTTCATGCGTCTGAATCCGACTCATCCTAACATCGATTACGTCATGTACATGCGCGGTCTGACCAACATGGCGCTGGATGACAGTGCTCTGCAGGGCTTCTTCGGCGTGGATCGTTCCGATCGTGATCCCCAGCATGCGCGTGATGCCTTCAATGACTTCTCCAAACTGGTGCGCGGCTATCCAAACAGTCAGTACGTGACCGACGCGACCAAACGTCTGGTGTTCCTGAAAGATCGCCTGGCGAAGTATGAATACTCCGTTGCGGAATACTATCCCCGCCGTGGCGCATGGGTTGCCGTGGTTAACCGCGTAGAAGGTATGCTGCGTGATTACCCGGATACTCAGGCAACGCGTGACGGCCTGAAGCTGATGGAAAATGCTTACCGTCAGATGCAGATGACCACTCAGGCTGAAAAAGTGGCGAAAATTATCGCCGCTAATAGCAGCAACACCTGATAGTGCTTCAATGCAAAACGGCAGCCCGAAGGCTGCCGTTTTTGTATCCATTTCTGATATTCGCTGAAGCGCTTTATCTCAACTCATCCCGTCAACTATGACCGCAATTTTTGCCTTCCACAAGGTAAATCTCACCTCTTCCTGCCCTGCCTCACAAAAAAGATTCCCTGACAAAAACCGACAAAATAACGTGATCTAAATCACACATTTTGACATTAGGTCGGGTATGCTGGAATCACCAAGACGGAAAGACAAGAGGTAAAATTTATGACAATGAACATTACCAGTAAACAAATGGAAATTACTCCGGCAATTCGCCAGCACGTCGCAGACCGTCTCGCCAAACTGGATAAATGGCAAACTCACCTGATTAACCCGCATATCATTCTGTCTAAGGAGCCACAGGGTTTCATCGCTGACGCAACTATCAATACTCCAAACGGCCATCTGGTCGCCAGCGCAAAACATGAAGATATGTACACGGCTATTAACGATTTGATCAACAAGCTGGAACGGCAGCTCAATAAAGTGCAACACAAAGGTGAAGCCCGTCGCGCCGCATCCTCGGTGAAAGACGCCAGCTTCGCGGAAGAAGTTGAAGAAGAGTAATCCTTTAAATTGAGTGTACCGCCAACGCGCCTTCGGGCGCGTTTTTTATTGACAGGGTGAAAACAGTACAGGTACTTTAACGGTATTAATCACAGGATGATGTTATGAAACTTACGCCGTTCTTCTTCGCATTCTTTTTTACCTTCCCCTGACCGGGAGGCGTTTCGTCGTGTGATAAAGAATGCGAAGACGAACAACAAGGCCTCCCACACCGGGGGGCCTTTTTTATTGATAACGATAAAATGAGACAGGCGACACTATGACACCGGAAAACCCGTTACTGGATCTGCGCGTAAAAATCAGCGCGCTGGATGAGAAATTACTGGCACTGCTGGCCGAACGTCGCATGCTCGCCGTTGAAGTAGGGAAAGCCAAACTGGACTCCCATCGTCCGGTACGTGATATTGACCGCGAACGCGATCTGCTGGAACGTCTGATCCAGCTCGGCAAAGTGCACCACCTCGATGCCCATTACATCACCCGGTTGTTCCAGCTCATCATTGAAGACTCCGTTCTCACTCAGCAAGCGCTGCTCCAGCAGCATCTGAACAAAACTAACCCGCATTCTGCGCGTATCGCCTTCCTCGGCCCGAAAGGCTCTTACTCTCACCTGGCCGCACGTCAGTATGCCGCTCGCCATTTCGAAGAATTTATTGAGAGCGGCTGCGCAAAATTTGCCGATATCTTTAACCAGGTCGAGACCGGCCAGGCGGATTACGCCGTCGTGCCCATTGAAAACACCAGTTCGGGTGCCATCAACGACGTTTACGATTTGCTGCAGCACACCAGCCTGTCGCTGGTTGGCGAGCTGACGATCCCTATCGATCACTGCGTGCTGGTCTCCGGCTCAACCGATCTGAGCAAGATAGAAACCGTCTACAGTCATCCCCAGCCGTTCCAGCAGTGCAGCCAGTTCCTGAACCGCTATCCGAACTGGAAAATCGAGTACACCGAAAGCACCTCCGCGGCAATGGAAAAAGTGGCGCAGGCTAACTCGCCAGCCGTCGCTGCACTCGGTAGCGAGGCGGGTGGCGCGTTGTATGGCTTACAGGTGCTGGAGCGCAACCTGGCAAACCAGACGCAAAATATTACCCGTTTCGTGGTGCTGGCGCGCAAGTCCATCAATGTGTCAGACCAGGTGCCAGCGAAAACCACGCTGCTGATGGCGACCGGACAACAGGCGGGTGCACTGGTTGAAGCCCTGCTGGTGCTGCGCAACCACAACCTGATCATGACCAAACTGGAATCGCGTCCAATTCACGGTAACCCGTGGGAAGAGATGTTTTATCTCGATATCCAGGCCAACCTGGAGTCTGCCTCCATGCAGAAAGCCCTGCGTGAACTGGGTGAGATTACCCGTTCCATGAAAGTGCTGGGCTGCTATCCGAGCGAAAACGTCGTGCCTGTCGATCCAAGCTAAAGTTCGATAAAGCGACTTTTCTTCATCCCTGCCACATTTACGGGCAGGGTGAAGATGGCGCCGGAGAGCGGATACTCAGCCACCTCTTCTGCATCCATATTTTCCCGCGTGGTCGTAATGAACAGCGTTTTCATATCATCGCCGCCAAAGCAGACCATCGTCGGGCAACGTACAGGCAAGCGATACTCTTCCAGCTGCTCCCCTTGCGGTGAAAAACGCGCGATACGCCAGCCGTCAAACAGTGCGCTCCAGTAGCAGCCTTCCACATCGACTGCCGCGCCGTCCGGTATCCCTTCGCCCTCTTTAAATTGACGAAAGATCTCACGTCTGCCGGGTTCACCCTGCTGATCAACCGGAGTGCGATAGATCACCCCATTGGGCGTATCGGAGGTATACATCCACCGCTTATCCGGACTAAACGCTAAGCCGTTATGCCCGTGAATATCACACTGGATTACTTTCGGTGTCAGATCGTTGTCGATACGCATCAGCAACGCGCCGTTGTAATCCCCCGGCCCCCAGAACGTCCCCGCATAGAAACGCCCCATACTGTCGGTTCCCCCGTCATTAAAACGCGCCAGCTGTGGGTTAGAGGGGTTATCGCACACCTTACGCTGCAGGAGGCCATGCTTATCGGCAAGCCAGATGCCATTGCGCATGGCCACGATAAACCCGCCGCGTTCACGCAACGCAAAACAGCCCACTTCCTCATGGAAAGAGAGCACGGTGTGTTCTGCCGTTGGCAGATGATATCGGTGGATTTCGCCTTCCAGGATATCGGCCCAGTAGAGCGCATGCTCTTCAGCGCTCCATGTCGGACACTCAGACAGGTGCCCGGTGTAATTCAACAGCAGCTGCGGTTCAGCCATGACAGTTCCCCAAAATGAAAAAAGCCAGCAATGCTGGCTTTCAGTATATACATCATCGGATTACTGGCGACTGTCATTTGCCTGGCGCAACAGCGTGCGGCTCTCGCTCTGGAAACGCGTGGCGTAATCACCGAACCAATGCTCCACTTTACGGAAACTGTCGATAAACGCCTGCTTGTCGCCATGCTCCAGCAGCGTAATGGCTTCGCCAAAGCGCTGATAGTAACGTTTGATCAGTGCCAGATTATTTTCGGACGACATAATAATGTCGGCGTAAAGCTGGGGATCCTGCGCAAACAGACGTCCAACCATCGCCAGTTCCAGACGATAGATCGGTGATGAGAGCGCCAGCAGCTGTTCAAGCTGCACGTTCTCTTCCGCCAGATGCAGACCGTAGGCAAAGGTCGCAAAGTGGCGCAGTGCCTGAATAAACGCCATGTTCTGATCGTGCTCAACCGCGCTGATGCGGTGCAGTCGTGCGCCCCATACCTGAATCTGTTCGAGGAACCACTGATAGGCTTCCGGTTGACGCCCGTCGCAGTAAACCACCACTTGCTTCGCCAGGCTGCCGCTGTCCGGGCCAAACATCGGGTGCAGACCCAGTACCGGGCCCGTATGCGCGGCCAGCATTGCCTGCAGCGGACCATTTTTGACAGAAGCAAGGTCCACCAGGATGCAATCCTGCGGTAAAGGCGGAAGTTTTCCGATGATCTGCTCCGTCACGTGGATCGGCACGCTGACGATAACCATTCCCGCGTCTTTCATCAGTTCTGGCGCCTGGGCCCAGTCCTCTTTCTCCAGAATGCGCACCTGGTAGCCAGAAAGCGTCAGCATTTTTTCAAACAGACGCCCCATCTGCCCGCCGCCGCCGACAATCACCACCGGACGCAGGGACGGACAGAGGGTTTTGAAGCCTTTGTCGTTTTCGCTGGAATAGGATTCGCGCATTACGCGACGCAGCACATCTTCAATCAAATCCGGCGAAACACCCAGCGACTGGGCCTCTTTACGACGGGAAGCCAGCATTGAGGCTTCCCGCTCCGGAACGTAAATCGGCAGGCCGTATTTACTTTTTACTTCACCGACTTCAGCAACCAGTGCCATACGGCGCGCCAGCAGATCCAGCAGCGCCTTGTCCACTTCATCAATTTGATCGCGTAATGCGGTCAATTCAGCAACCATAGCTAACCTCTTAAGCCAGACGCGTCGCCAGCTGGCCATTTAAATCTTTATGGATCTCACGCAGCAGCGCATCGGTGGTTTCCCAGCTGATGCAGGCATCCGTCACGGAGACGCCGTGCTTCATCGCACTGCGCGGTTGTTCAGATGACTGATTACCTTCATGAATGTTGCTCTCAATCATCAGACCGATAATCGAACGGTTGCCGTCTTTGATCTGTGCGACCACGGATTCGGCAACCGCGGGCTGGCGACGATAATCTTTATTCGAATTACCATGACTGCAATCTACCATCAGTGCCGGGCGCAGTCCCGCCTGCTCCATCTCTTTTTCACACTGCGCCACATCTGCCGGGCTGTAGTTTGGCGCTTTACCGCCGCGCAGGATCACATGACCGTCCGGGTTACCCTGAGTTTGCAGGAGGCACACCTGGCCCGCCTGGTTGATACCCACAAAACGGTGCGGCATTGCGGCGGCGCGCATAGCGTTGATCGCCGTCGCCAGACTGCCATCGGTACCGTTTTTAAAACCAACCGGCATCGACAGACCAGACGCCATCTCGCGGTGGGTTTGCGATTCCGTCGTCCGCGCACCAATCGCAGACCAGCTGAACAGATCGCCCAGGTATTGCGGGCTATTCGGATCAAGCGCTTCGGTTGCCAGCGGCAGCCCCATGCTAACCAGCTCCACCAGCAGGCGACGCGCAATCTTCAGCCCTGCTTCCACATCAAACGAGCCATCCATGTGCGGATCGTTAATCAACCCTTTCCAGCCAACGGTCGTGCGTGGCTTCTCAAAATAGACGCGCATCACCAGATAGAGGCTATCGCTGACCTCCTCCGCTAATGCTTTAAATCGATGAGCGTACTCAATGGCGGTTTCAGGATCGTGAATAGAGCAAGGACCACAGACCACCAGCAGGCGCGGATCGCGACCAGCGATAATGTCAGAAATGGTCTGGCGAGAGTGCTCAATTTGAGCCTCCTGCGCTGCACTCAGCGGGAATGCTGCTTTCAGTTGATCCGGGGTAATTAAAACCTGTTCGTCAGTGATATGTACGTTGTTCAGCGCGTCTTTTTGCATGATGGCGATCCTGTAATGCTCGTTTGCGATAGTTGTTATCCTCGATGAGGTGAAGCAACGATACCACAACAAGTAAAGATTTCAATCCAAAATCCGTAAATATTACTTTACATAAGCTAATTATTAGCAAAAAACAGCCGTTAAATACGTAAACTTTAAATTACACTCCGCTTTTCTTCCGCCAGGCTATGCTGAAGAAAAAAAGGAGAATCGCTATGCGCTCAATTGCTCTGGTGCTGTTGTTGCTGTTTTTATCGGGCTGCCAGATTAATCCTTACACTTTTCAGCCCCACTGGACGAGTCCGGACTGGTTCAGTGCCGGAAAAGAAGACGCCATGAATGGCCTGCCGGTTAAAGATAACCAGACCCTGGCCGATAGTTTTAATGACTCTCATGTTGATCGTAGCGAATATCTCCGCGGCTACGCTGATGGTCAGAAGAAAGTGTGCGAAGAAGGTTTTATTCATGCCTGGGGATTAGCGGGCAAATCTTATCCAGCCAGTTGTGATAGCGTTGAAAATGCTGTGAAACTCCGTGCGTCATGGCAAAAAGGAATGGACGAAAGTATGCGTTCCAGCAGACTTAATTAAGTCTGTGTTTATCCCCTGGAAAATAAACCACTGTAGGATTTAGCTTAGGTCAGCCGAAGGCTATTTCTGACATAATGACGGCTCAGACAAACAATGGTATTCTGCCCGCATCTCTTAAGGACATCTATTTCCGGAGCGGTACGGCGGATTCTGGTGAGAAATTCATACTTGATCTCTTTGTTCCGACTCACTCTGGTGTTAATGCTGTTTCTTATGGTGGGCCCGGCGACGGCAGGCGCGCTCACGGAGACGGATAAATCGGTACGTTCGATTGTCTCGGGGATTGTGAGCTATACGCGATGGCCGTCACTTTCCGGACAGCCCAGGCTTTGCATTTATGCCACCTCTCACTACACGCACGCACTCAGCGGCAATGAAGGGCATACCGAGTTACCCTACACTCCCGTTATTGTCCGTAACGATCGGGAAGCCCTGGACGCGACGTGCGATGCTGTTTATTTCGGGTCTGAACCGCCGGCAAAACAACTTGAATTAATAAGTCAATATCAGGGCAGAGCATTGCTATTAATCTCAGAGCAAAATCCGGAATGTGTTATTGGCAGTGCTTTTTGCCTGATAATCGAACGTGGCCAGGTGCGGTTTTCCGTCAATCTGGATGCATTGTCGCGCAGTGGTGTCAGGGTCAATCCCGATGTATTAATGCTTGCACGGAATAAGCAGCATGGATAAAGATTTCACCTCGACGCCACGTCCAACGTTTAAAAGAACGCTTAGGCGAAACAGCATGATAAGCGTCATCATCACGATGACGCTTATATGGCTGTTACTCTGTTTTGCTTCCGTCGTGACGTTAAAACAATACGCGCAAAAGAATCTCGAATTAACCGGCGCCACCATGAGCCACAGTCTTGAAGCCTCTCTGGTTTTCAACGATTCGTTGGCCGCCAACGAAACCCTCGCAGCCCTGGGTAAGCAGGGGCAGTTTGCCGTAGCAGAAGTCATTAACGTACACAAAAAGCGTTTTGCATACTGGTCCTGGAATCCGAAGGATAATAACGACACGCTGGGGGCGCTGGTCAGCCGCTGGCTTTTCCCTGTACCGATTGCACAGCCAATCATGCATAACGGTTCGATGATCGGCGAAATTCGCCTTACCGCGCGTGACAGCCTGATTAGCCACTTCATCTGGATGTCGTTTGCCGTTCTTACCGGCTGTATTCTTTTTGCCACCGTCGTCGCGATCGCCATTACCCACTCTCTGCATCACGGCATGGTCACGGCCCTGCAAAACATCACCGATGTGGTGCATGACGTCCGCACAAACCGTAATTTCTCCCGACGGGTGAAAGATGGGCGTATCGAAGAGTTCCACCAGTTTGGTGAAGACTTCAACAGCCTCCTGGATGAGATGGAGGAGTGGCAGCTTAAGCTTCAGGCGAAAAATGCCCAACTATTGCGTACCGCCATGCACGATCCGCTCACCGGCCTTGCTAACCGCGCAGCGTTTCGTAACAGCATTGCGGCACTGATGAACGACCCTTCGGCGAGAATAAATTCGGCCCTGCTCTTCCTTGATGGTGATAATTTTAAGTTTATCAATGACACCTGGGGACACGCGGCAGGAGACTGCGTGCTGATTGAAGTCGCCAGCAGGATGGTGGAATTTGGCGATAAGCGCCATCAGTCCTATCGCCTTGGCGGTGACGAATTTGCCATGGTGCTGTACGGCGTTCATTCTGAGCTTGAAGTTCAACACATTTGTGCTGCGTTATCGCAGCAGTTTATCCGTCCGTTTGATCTGCATAACGGACAAAAAGCATCAATGTCACTCAGCATTGGCTTTGCTCTGGCGTGGGAAAATGCGTCCGTTGAAGCATTACTGGAAAAAGCCGACCGCAATATGTACCAGGTCAAAAACCAGCGTACAAAAACAATAAGTTAGAAAGGATATACTATGTTAAAACGATACTTCGCGCCGTTAGTCCTGGCCTCACTGGTTCTGGCAGGCTGTCAGTCGCCGCCTGAAGGTAAATTCACGCCAGAACAAATTGCAGCGATGAAGTCCTACGGTTTTAACGAACTGAACGGCGACTGGTCCCTGGGATTATCGGATACCATTCTGTTTGATAAAAATGACGCCAGACTCCGTTCCGAAAGTGAAACACAGATCCAATCCATGGCCGCTCGTCTGGCGAAAACCGGCCTGAATCACGCTCGAATGGATGGTCATACGGATAATTACGGCGAAGAAAGTTACAACGAAGCGCTGTCGTTAAAACGTGCCAATGCCGTTGCCGACGCATGGGCGAAGGGAGCGAATATCCCGCGCGAGAATCTCACCACCCGGGGATTAGGCAAAAAATACCCGATTGCGAGCAACAGTACCGCGCAAGGGCGCGCTGAAAACCGCCGGGTATCAGTGGTTATCAGCACGCCATAGGGTTATTTAGCGGATGATTCGGCGAGCGACACGCCTGTTGCCGCTCGCCAGCGTAGCCAGTCGATCAGGATAAACAGCGCCAGACTCATCCCCATAACAGGCAAAGCCAGCCCCAGTAGCACGCTGATGATGAGCGTAACACCTCTTCCCCATCCTGACAGCGCCAGCCAGCACTGACAAAGCGTTTGTACCGGATTGACTGCCGATTGTGCCGGGCGACGCATCCACCACATCCGGTACCCCCAGATGATAAGCACGCACAGGGCAAGCCCGAAGGCAACGAGCAGCAGCTGATTCACCAGCCCGAATAAAATCCCCATATGGAAATCTACGCCCCAGCGGGTCAGTTTTGCCATTAGCGGGAAATCCTCAAAACGGGTTCTGTCCAGAACCTGCATCGTACCGGGATCAACCGCAACCGCATCCACCTGAGTTGGCCAGCTGCGATCGATTTCCGTCACGGTCCAGGCACGGTCCGCCGTTTTCGCCGGGCGGATCTCAAGCTTGCTGGCATCAATCCCCGCTTTACGCGCCGCGCTTAATACGCCATCAAATTGCGTCAGATCCATCGCCATTTCAGGCATCATCATGCCGGCATGGTGACCGCGATGCTCCGCGTGTTCGTCCATCATGGCAGGCGCACCTGAAAGCGTGGTGTTCACCTGAGGCGTAAGCCAGTTCATTTGTGCCCGGAGTTTATCGACGTTTCCGCCCGCCCACTGCGACCACGTCAGGCCGGTTGCGGAGAACAACAGCATTCCGCCCAGCAGGATCCAGCCTAATACCACATGCACACGACGACGGTTCTGGAAGCGGTTGTTAATTCGCCGTTTCGGTCGGGTATAAAACCACAGGGCAATACCGCCCAATGCGGTAACCCACATCCACGACGCGGCCAGTTCGCTATAGAGACGCCCGATATCACCCAGCATCAAAGAGGTATGCAAATAATCAATGGTCTGGCGCAGCGGTAAAATCCCGCTGGTGCCGTACACCGTCATATCCCCCAGCACCGCCAGATTTACCGGATCGACAAAGATAGCCCGGTTTTCCGATGGCCCCAGCGTCGGGTCAGCAAACATCACGCGGGTGGTTTCGCCTTCAACCAGCCCCGGACGAACGGCGTGCAAACGCAAATCTGAACCCACGATTTTTTCCGCCACGGCAATTTGGTTCGCCAGCGGCTGCGGCTCGCCCGCGGAATCGGTGTGGAGCGCGTGCCGAT
>NZ_JTLF01000266.1:0-38468 GCF_000798855.1 Enterobacter sp. ZOR0014
GAACATCATCCCTCTCCCACGGGGAGAGGGCGCAAACATTAAAAACGGCAATCAGGGACTGCCGTTTTGCTTTTATTTCCGAGTTAACTTCTCAAGATCCGCTTCAATCTCGCTGATCTTATTGGTAACAACGCTTTCAAGGTGACGCAGATCGTCAAGGATCTTACGTTTGAGATCGACTTCAGTGCGGTCGCGCTGACAAATCTGATCGAGTTCATCGATCACATAGCGCAGGTTAGGGCTGATTTCCTGAACTTCTTTGTACCCCTGGCCTACGCCGTCCGCGACGACGGTCTTACGCTGGCGTGGATATTTAAACTTCACGCTTTTGGCGAAAAACTCGCCTTTATCCTTGTGAAAATAAATTTTTAAGATGTCGTTGTTGGCTTCCTGGCGGAGGCTGTAACGATCAATTTCATCAGGATTGGTAATGCCCAGACTTTTCAGATTATCGTACATAGCGGTACCCTTATCTCAACATAACCTTTGAATAATTAATGAAAAAATTCCTTTTTGCCACCCTCGGGTTCAAAAAAAGCGGGGTCGATCCTGATTACATTTCACTGACATTACCGAGCAGGGAAAATAAATTGCTCCCACTCGTTTATTGTTGTTTTTAACGACCACGTCAAGCGGAAATCAACGTAATAAGGTAATCATTTCTCTCAACGTTAATGCAGCATCGTGAGAGTCGTGAGAAAAGGCGAGCGAGACGGTATTCAAAGCCGGGGAATTCAGGCAAAGTTATCGCACGAAAGCGTAGGCTGCGGGGATAATGACATGTCAGGACGCATTGATTATCAAATCGAAAAATATAGCTTTGGTGCCGTAGAGGAGAACCAAAGACTCACGCATCAGTGGGCAGAAGTCGCCGCCGAATGCCGCCTGCTTCAGGCGGGGGCGGAGGAGCGTTTACGCATTGCCTTGCTCAACGTGGATTATGTCACCAGCTTCGAACTGCCATTTCGGCTGATATTGACCCGCGCCCCGCAGCTAATTGCCGGGCTGCGCGATGAGTTTCAGCTAAACCAGAAGAACGTCATCTTCAACGGCAAGCGCTTTGGCTGCGTTTACAGCCTGAAGGGCGATCTGGATGCGATCCCCGACGCTTTTCAATACCGCATGACCACCCGCATTCGACGGGTCGATCCCACCGGGCTTACGGCGGAGCCATTCCGGCAGATTGCCAGAGAGGTCAAAGCGCCGCGTGAGCGACTGAAGCTGGCGCTGGAATCGGGTCTGGCTGTGACTGCGCTTGACGGGCTTTTCTGGTTGGGGAGCCAGCGTATGGCGGCGGATATTGCAGGGTTGAGAAGAAAGGGAATGGCAATCGTGACTGCGGAAACGGACGTCTTTGATGATTACACCGGGACGCACAGGCGGGTCCCGGTGTATCAACGGGTCAGCGATTAGTCGATGGTGCGCAGCAGTTCGTTGATACCGACTTTACCGCGGGTTTTCGCATCCACTTTCTTCACGATAACGGCACAGTACAGGCTGTATTTGCCATCTTTCGACGGCAGGTTACCGGAAACGACCACGGAACCCGCCGGAACGCGGCCGTAGTGAACTTCGCCGGTTTCGCGATCGTAAATACGGGTGCTCTGGCCGATGTAAACGCCCATGGAGATCACAGAACCCTCTTCCACGATCACGCCTTCAACCACTTCTGAACGCGCGCCGATGAAGCAGTTGTCTTCGATGATGGTTGGGTTAGCCTGCAGTGGCTCCAGAACACCACCGATGCCCACGCCGCCGGACAGGTGAACGTTTTTACCGATTTGGGCACAGGAACCGACGGTAGCCCAGGTATCCACCATCGTACCTTCGTCAACGTAGGCACCGATGTTCACGTAGGATGGCATCAGCACGGTGTTGCGTGCGATGAACGCGCCCTGACGCACTGCCGCAGGCGGCACCACGCGGAAGCCTTCTTTCTGGAAACGCGCTTCGTCGTAATCAGCGAATTTCATTGGGACTTTATCGAAGTAGCGGCTTTCTGCTCCGTCGATAACCTGGTTATCGTTGATACGGAAAGAGAGCAGCACCGCTTTCTTCAGCCATTGATGAGTAACCCACTGACCGTCGATTTTTTCTGCCACGCGCAGCGCGCCGGAATCCAGCAGGGAAATCACCTGGTTTACCGCTTCACGGGTTACGGTATCCACATTTGCCGGGGTAATCTCGGCGCGACGCTCAAAAGCGGACTCAATAACGTTCTGTAACTGCTGCATTGTTTACTCTTTCCATTTCACTAAAAAACACGTCACCCTTTATCGTTTGGATTGAGGGCTGCTGTCAACCGTTGTTGTACTTCAAGTTGCAGGTCATTATTAAGGGCACGCCGGTCGGCGGTGGCGATTATAAATAAATCTTCTACTCGCTCGCCAATAGTTGTAATTCGGGCGCCATGAAGCGAAATTCCCAGATCGGCAAAAACCTGGCCGACGCGGGCGAGCAGCCCTGGCTGGTCGAGCGCGATCAGCTCCAGGAACGATTTACGGTCGGTGTGGGTCGGCAGGAAATTGACCTCGGTATCGACGGTAAAGTGGCGCAATTTCGCCGGCTGGCGACGCGGCTGCGGTGGCTGCCAGCTGCGCTGAGTGATCGCCTGTTCCAGACCGAAGCGTATCCCTTCATGTCTGTCCGACGAGAGCGGACTGCCGTCCGGCTCCAGCACGATAAAGGTATCCATCGCCATGCCGTCGCGGGTGGTAAAAATCTGCGCGTCGTGAACGCTCAGGTTACGCCTGTCCAGCTCGGCGCAGACCGCAGCAAACAGATAAGGCCGATCCGGGCTCCAGATGAAGATCTCCGTCCCGCCGCGCGTCGCCTGTGGGCTAAGCAGGATCATCGGCTGCGAAAGATCGTGCTTCAGCAGATGTCGCGCGTGCCAGGCAAGCTGGTTTGGGCTGTGGCGGACAAAATAGTTGGCACGGCAGCGGGCCCAAATCTGATGCAGTGCTTCTTCATCAATGTTATCCATCCGCAGCAGCGCCAGGGCCTGCAGCTGGTGATGGCGCACGCGTTCGCGCATGTCCGGGGTGTTTTGCATCCCGCGACGCAGCTGTTTTTCGGTAGCGAAATAGAGCTCGCGCAGCAGGCTTTGCTTCCAGCTGTTCCACAGGGTTTCATTGGTGGCACAAATATCCGCGACCGTCAGGCACACCAGATAGCGCAGACGGTTCTCCGTCTGGACCTCTTCGGCGAATTGCTTAATTACCTCTGGATCCTGAATATCACGACGCTGGGCAGTGACTGACATCAGCAGGTGATGGCGTACCAGCCAGGCGACCAGCTGCGTTTCGCGCGAGTTGAGCCCATGCAGCTCGGCAAATTTCAGCACGTCCTGCGCACCCAGCACCGAGTGGTCTCCACCGCGGCCTTTGGCGATGTCGTGGAACAGGGCGGCAATCAGGATCAGTTCCGGATGGGTGAGGCGCGGCCACAGTTCGACGCACAGCGGGTGGCGGGATCGCGTCTCTTCTTTCGCAAAGCTTTCCAGCTTGAGCATGACGCGGATCGTGTGCTCATCCACCGTGTAGGCGTGGAAGAGATCGAACTGCATCTGTCCGACGATGTGCGACCACTGCGGCATATAGGCCCACAGCACGCTATGACGGTGCATTGGCAGCAGACCACGGCTGACGGCGCCAGGATGACGGAGCATACTCAAAAACAGCGAGCGCGCTTCCGGGATATAGCACAGCGGCTGCGTCAGATGACGGCGCGCATGGCGCAGATGGCGCAGGGTGGTGGAGTAGATCCCGGTAATCGTGCTGTTGCGCACCATGGTATAGAACATTCGCAGGATCGCTTCCGGCTCGCGGATAAACAGCGTTTCGTCCCGCAGATCGATAAGCGTGCCGCGCAGCTGGAATTCGTCATCAATTGGGCGCGGCTTTTCGTCCGCCGTCAGGGCCAGAATGGCCTCGTCGAACAGCTGCAACAGCATCTGGTTCAGCTCGGTCACCCGGCGGGTGACGCGGAAGAAATCCTTCATCATCTGCTCAACCGGTTCGTTACCTTCGCCCTGATAATTCAATCGCTGCGCCACGCTGAGCTGGCGGTCAAACAGCAGGCGGTTATCGTAGCGGGTCACTTCCAGATGCAGGGCAAAACGGATGCGCCACAGCAGATGCAGGCACTCGTTCAGTTCGTTACGTTCGGCCTCGGTTAAAAAGCCAAAGCCGACCATC
The DNA here is from genome assembly GCF_000798855.1 of Enterobacter sp. ZOR0014. NCBI lineage: Bacteria > Pseudomonadati > Pseudomonadota > Gammaproteobacteria > Enterobacterales > Enterobacteriaceae > Enterobacter > Enterobacter sp. ZOR0014. The sequence goes on from NZ_JTLF01000266.1 coordinate 4,200, forward strand.
TCGTCCATTGAGGTGGCGCCAAAGTGGCGGCGGGCCACCCACTGTAGCGTGTGGATGTCGCGCAGGCCGCCGGGGCTGCTTTTAATATCGGGTTCAAGATTGTAACTGGTGCCGTGGTAGCGCTGATGGCGCTGATTTTGCTCCTCGACCTTCGCGGCGAAGAATTTTTCTGACGGCCAAAAGCCGTCGCTGAAGATGTGTTTTTGCAGCTCCAGGAACAGCGCCACGTCACCGATCAGCAGACGGGTTTCAATCAGGTTGGTGGCGACGGTCAGGTCAGATAAGCCCTCCAGCAGGCACTCTTCCAGGGTTCTCACGCTGTGTCCCACTTCCAGCTTAACGTCCCAGAGCAGGGTCAGCAGCTCGCCAATCTTCTGCGCCTGTTCGTCCGGTAGCTTTTTACGGCTTAAGATCAGGAGATCGATATCGGAAAGTGGATGAAGTTCACCGCGGCCATAGCCCCCGACGGCAACCAGCGCGATGTCGCTCACCTGCCCGAAACCGTAGTCGATCCACAGACGCTGCAGGAGCTGGTCGATAAATTCGGTGCGCGCTTCAATAAGTTGCTCGGCTGAGACCCCTGCGTCGAACGCGCTGCCCAGCCAGCGATGGAAAACATCCATATGGGCTTTGATATGCGCGCAGGTCAGCTCGTGCGACGGCCAGACGCCCGGGTTATCAGGCTGGTCGGGAAGGGTGGGAAGTGCTGTGTTAGCATACTGTTCGGGTAAGAGATTACTCATCGTGCGCCACCCATAAGAAAAAGCTATCGCCATTAAAAAAGCCGGCATTTGCCGGCTTCTTATCACTCAATGTTCGTCAGTATCGCCGGGATGGTGTCATCCTTGCGCAACGTCATAATTTCGCAGCCGTTGTCTGTTACCACAATAGTATGCTCGTACTGAGCAGACAAGCTTCTGTCTTTGGTTTTCACCGTCCAGCCATCTTTCATGGTGCGGATGCGGTAGTCACCGGCGTTGACCATCGGCTCGATGGTGAAGGTCATGCCCTTTTGCAGCACCACGCCGCCGTCATCGGCATCATAGTGCAGAACCTGGGGTTCTTCATGGAAAACGCGGCCAATACCGTGACCGCAGTATTCGCGCACGACGGAGAACCCTTCCGCTTCTACAAACTTCTGGATGGCAGCACCAATGGTACGCAGGCGAATACCCGGCTTAACCATTTTCAGCGCCAGGTACAGGCTCTCTTGTGTCACTTTGCACAGACGCTCGCCCAGAATCGTTGGCTTGCCGACAATGAACATCTTAGAGGTGTCACCGTGGTACTCGTCTTTAATGACGGTCACGTCGATGTTGACGATGTCGCCATCTTTCAGCAGTTTTTCGTCGTCCGGGATACCGTGACAAACCACTTCATTAATAGAAATGCAGACGGATTTCGGGAAACCGTGGTAGCCGAGGCAGGCGGAAACCGCGTGCTGCTCGTTCACGATATAGTCGTTACAGATGCGGTCCAGTTCACCGGTGCTGACGCCCGGCTTCACGAACGGTTCGATCATTTCCAGCACTTCCGCGGCCAGACGACCGGCGACGCGCATCTTTTCAATTTCTTCAGGTGTCTTAATAGAGATAGCCATGTAATCTGTCCATCGGTGTCGATTTTTTCGACAATACTAGTCTAAGTGTCGTCAATGGTATCAGTCAGGCACGCTCCGTGCCAAATTGAGAATCATTAACAGCACACTCCGCCAACAACTGTTGGTTTCTGGTCGTGTTTTGTGGTATAAAGCGCGCCGGACTTCCGATCCATCTCAGATACACAGGCTGGACGGGAGCGACAAATCTCACTTTGTGTAACAACACACACGTATCGGCACATATTCCGGGGTGCCCTTCGGGGTCGGTAATATGGGATACGTGGAGGCATAACCCCAACTTTCAATATAGAGGTTTTAAACATGGCAACTGTTTCCATGCGCGACATGCTCAAGGCTGGTGTTCACTTTGGTCACCAGACCCGTTACTGGAACCCGAAAATGAAGCCTTTCATCTTCGGCGCGCGTAACAAAGTTCACATCATCAACCTTGAGAAAACTGTACCAATGTTCAACGAAGCCCTGGCTGAGCTGAACAAGATCTCTTCCCGTAAAGGTAAGATTCTGTTCGTTGGTACTAAGCGCGCTGCAAGCGAAGCTGTGAAAGATGCTGCTAACAGCTGCGACCAGTTCTTCGTGAACCATCGCTGGTTGGGCGGCATGCTGACCAACTGGAAAACTGTTCGTCAGTCCATCAAGCGCCTGAAAGATCTGGAAACCCAGTCTCAGGACGGTACTTTCGACAAGCTGACTAAGAAAGAAGCGCTGATGCGCACTCGTGAACTGGACAAGCTGGAAAACAGCCTGGGCGGTATCAAAGATATGGGCGGCCTGCCAGACGCGCTGTTCGTAATCGATGCAGACCACGAGCACATCGCTATCAAAGAAGCTAACAACCTGGGTATCCCGGTATTCGCTATCGTTGATACCAACTCCGATCCGGACGGTGTTGACTTCGTTATCCCGGGTAACGACGACGCAATCCGTGCTGTTAGCCTGTACCTGAGCGCTGTAGCTGCTACCGTTCGTGAAGGCCGTTCCCAGGATCTGGCTTCTCAGGCGGAAGAAAGCTTCGTAGAAGCTGAATAATAAGGTTTTACCCCTTATTAGTACCGTGTATGAATAGGGGCCCATTACCGGCCCCTTTTTTCAATTTACACTGTTTGGCCCCCGGCCGGGCAGTTCACATCTCCCGAGGATTTAAGAATGGCTGAAATTACCGCATCCCTGGTAAAAGAGCTGCGCGAGCGTACTGGCGCAGGCATGATGGATTGCAAAAAAGCGCTGACTGAAGCGAACGGCGACATCGAGCTGGCAATCGAAAACATGCGTAAATCCGGTGCGATCAAAGCAGCTAAAAAAGCAGGCAACGTTGCTGCTGACGGCGTGATCATCACCAAAATCGACGGCAACTACGGCATCATTCTGGAAGTTAACTGCCAGACTGACTTCGTTGCTAAAGATGGCGGTTTCCAGGCATTTGCGAACAAAGTTCTGGACGCAGCGGTTGCTGGCAAAATCACTGACGTTGAAGTTCTGAAAGCACAGTTCGAAGAAGAACGTGTTGCGCTGGTTGCTAAAATCGGTGAGAACATCAACATCCGTCGCGTTTCTTCTCTGGAAGGCGACGTTCTGGGCTCTTACCAGCACGGTGCACGTATCGGTGTTCTGGTTGCGGCTAAAGGCGCTGACGAAGAGCTGGTTAAACAGCTGGCTATGCACATCGCTGCAAGCAAACCAGAATTCGTTAAGCCAGAAGACGTGTCTGCTGAAGTGGTAGAAAAAGAGTACCAGGTTCAGCTGGACATCGCGATGCAGTCTGGTAAGCCAAAAGAAATCGCAGAGAAAATGGTTGAAGGCCGCATGAAGAAATTCACCGGCGAAGTTTCTCTGACTGGCCAGCCTTTCGTTATGGATCCAAGCAAGTCTGTTGCTCAGCTGCTGAAAGAGCACAACGCTGACGTAACTGGCTTCATCCGCTTCGAAGTGGGCGAAGGCATCGAGAAAGTTGAGACTGACTTCGCAGCAGAAGTTGCTGCAATGTCCAAGCAGTCTTAATGATTGAAAAGGAGCCGCCTGAGGGCGGCTTCTTTTTGTCACCCGTCATATGAAATCAGACAGGCTCCAGTATCGCTGTGCTGATTTGCGGCATATCATGTCGCCAGAATTAACTCCCATCTTAATCGTTGACAGTCTCAGGAAAGAAACATGGCTACCAATGCAAAACCCGTGTACAAACGCATTCTGCTTAAGCTGAGTGGCGAAGCGCTGCAGGGATCGGAAGGCTTCGGTATTGACGCAAGCATCCTTGATCGCATGGCACAGGAAATCAAAGAACTGGTCGAACTGGGTATCCAGGTTGGCGTGGTCATTGGCGGTGGCAACCTTTTCCGTGGTGCTGGTCTGGCGAAAGCGGGGATGAACCGCGTTGTGGGCGACCACATGGGTATGCTGGCAACCGTCATGAATGGCCTGGCGATGCGTGATGCGCTCCACCGCGCCTATGTGAATGCCCGCCTGATGTCCGCGATTCCACTGAATGGCGTATGCGATAATTACAGCTGGGCAGAGGCGATCAGCCTGCTGCGCAACAACCGCGTGGTGATCCTCTCCGCCGGTACGGGTAACCCGTTCTTTACGACCGATTCCGCTGCCTGCCTGCGCGGTATTGAGATCGAAGCCGATGTGGTACTGAAAGCGACCAAAGTAGACGGCGTGTTTACTGCCGACCCGGCAAAAGATCCTTCCGCCACCATGTACGATCAGCTGAGCTACGGCGAAGTGCTGGAAAAAGAGCTGAAAGTGATGGATCTTGCCGCCTTCACGCTGGCTCGCGACCACAAACTGCCGATCCGTGTCTTCAACATGAATAAGCCAGGCGCACTGCGTCGCGTGGTCATGGGCGAAAAAGAAGGCACTTTGATCACGGAATAATTTCCGTCGGCGATAAATACAGGTAAGATTCCGCTTTATTTTGTAGTGGTATCTTACCCGGGCGCGCCATTGGCGTTGTCATGAATTAAACGCGACTATACTTAGCACACCTGTAGCGCTGTGCTGGCGGATAGTCTGCCTGAGACAAGTTTTCAAGGATTCGTAACGTGATTAACGACATCAGAAAAGATGCTGAAGTGCGCATGGAAAAATGCGTAGAAGCGTTCAAAACCCAAATCAGCAAAATCCGTACTGGCCGTGCTTCCCCAAGCCTGCTGGATGGCATCATCGTGGAATACTACGGTACGCCAACCCCTCTGCGTCAGCTGGCGAGCGTGACGGTAGAAGATACCCGTACGCTGAAAATCAACGTGTTCGATCGCTCTATGAGCCCGGCGGTTGAGAAAGCGATCATGGCCTCTGACCTCGGTCTGAACCCAAGTTCTGCCGGTTCTGATATCCGCGTTCCACTGCCTCCACTGACGGAAGAGCGTCGTAAAGATCTGATCAAAGTGGTGCGTGGCGAAGCTGAGCAGGGTCGTGTATCCGTGCGTAACGTTCGCCGCGACGCGAACGACAAAGTGAAAGCGCTGCTGAAAGAAAAAGAGATCAGTGAAGATGACGATCGTCGTTCTCAGGACGACATTCAGAAAATGACCGACGCAGCGATCAAGAAAATTGATGCGGCGCTGGCAGATAAAGAAGCGGAACTGATGCAGTTCTGATTTCTGTCGTACACTGATAAACGCCGTTCAGAGGGACTTCGGGTCTTGCTGGCGGCGTTTTGCTTTTATCTGATCTAACTTTTTTCGGGCATCCCATGAAGCATTTAACTCTCCTTGGCTCAACCGGCTCTATCGGTTGCAGTACTCTCGACGTCGTCCGCCACAATCCTGAACATTATACCGTGACCGCGCTGGTCGCCGGTAAGAACGTGCAGCGCATGGTCGAGCAGTGCCTGGAGTTTATGCCACGTTATGCGGTGATGGATGACGATGAGAGCGCGCGTCAGTTGAAAACTCTGCTGCTTGAGAAGGGCAGTCGAACCGAGGTGCTGAGTGGGTCGCAGGCGGCCTGCGACATGGCGGCGCTGGATGAGGTTGACCAGGTCATGGCGGCTATTGTCGGTGCGGCCGGGTTGCTGCCGACGCTTGCGGCAATAGATGCGGGTAAAGATGTTCTGCTGGCCAACAAAGAGTCGCTGGTGACCTGCGGACGCCTGTTTATGGACGCGGTGAAGCAGCGCGGGGCGCGTCTTTTGCCGGTCGACAGCGAGCACAACGCCATTTTTCAGAGTTTACCGCAACCTTTTCAACAGAACCTGGGGTACGCTGACCTGGAGCAGAATGGCGTCGTGTCGATTCTGCTTACCGGGTCTGGTGGCCCGTTCCGTGAAACGCCACTGTCTGAACTGAGCGCAATGACGCCGGATCAGGCGTGTCGTCATCCGAACTGGTCAATGGGACGTAAAATCTCCGTTGACTCCGCCACCATGATGAATAAAGGTCTGGAATACATTGAAGCTCGCTGGCTGTTTAATGCGTCCGCGAAACAGATGGAAGTTCTGATTCACCCGCAATCGGTCATTCACTCGATGGTGCGCTATCAGGATGGCAGCGTGCTGGCACAGCTGGGCGAGCCGGATATGCGTACGCCCATCGCCCATACAATGGCGTGGCCAAACCGGGTGAAATCGGGCGTGAAGCCGCTTGATTTTTGTAAGCTAAGTTCCCTGACGTTCAGTGAACCCGATTACGATCGCTATCCTTGTCTGAAGCTTGCGATGAACGCCTTCGACCAGGGACAGGCGGCGACGACGGCACTGAATGCAGCCAACGAAATTACCGTTGACGCATTTCTGCATCAGCAAATCCGCTTTACCGATATCGCAACGTTGAATTTATCGGTACTGGAAATAATGGATTTGCGTGAGCCTCAAAGTGTGGAAGAGGTGCTGGCGGTCGATGCTGCTGCACGTGAAATTGCGCGTAAACAGGTGAGCCGTCTCGCAAGCTGGTGATAAAGCAAGCACTAGTCGTCGTGCTATTTGTTAGCTTTGGGCTTCAGTGATATAGTCTGCGCCACCTGATCGCAGGAATTTGACTTTATGTGGTCAGGTAAGCCGTGGTTTGACACGGCTTTTTTATGTACAGGCTTAAGTATTCCTGAGTACCGTTAAATCCTTTTCAGGGACAAAAAACGCGTTATGTTGTCTGCGAATCAACCAATAAGCGAAAACTTGCCAGCTCATGGCTGCCGTCATGTAGCAATCATTATGGATGGCAATGGCCGCTGGGCGAAAAGACAAGGGAAGATACGAGCCTTTGGGCATAAAGCAGGGGCGAAATCCGTTCGCCGCGCCGTTTCTTTTGCCGCGAATAACGGCATTGATGCGTTAACGCTCTATGCTTTTAGCAGTGAAAACTGGAATCGACCGCCGCAGGAAGTGACTGCGTTGATGGAACTGTTTGTGTGGGCGCTCGACAGCGAAGTAAAAAGCCTGCACCGCCACAACGTCCGCCTGCGTATCATTGGCGATACCAGTCGTTTTAACTCACGTTTGCAGGAACGGATTCGTAAAGCAGAAGCGCTGACTGAAAATAATACCGGTCTGACGCTCAATATCGCGGCGAATTACGGCGGACGCTGGGATATTATCCAGGGCGTTCGGCATCTGGCCGAACAGGTTCAGGAAGGGCTGTTGAGACCCGACCAGATTGATGAAGAGGCGCTGAGCAAGCAAATCTGCATGAATGAGCTGGCACCTGTGGATTTGGTAATTAGGACAGGGGGGGAACATCGCATAAGTAACTTTTTGATATGGCAAATTGCCTATGCCGAACTTTACTTTACAGATGTTCTTTGGCCCGATTTTGATGAACAAGACTTTGAAGGTGCGCTGCATGCCTTTGCCAATCGAGAGCGTCGTTTCGGCGGCACCGAGCCAGGTGGCGACAACGCCTGATGGGGGTAGCTTTTGCTGAAGTATCGCCTGATTTCCGCTTTTGTATTAATACCCATTGTTATTGCGGCGCTGTTTTTACTGCCCCCGGTGGGATTCGCTATTGTCACGCTGGTGGTCTGCATGCTCGCGGCGTGGGAATGGGGACAGTTTAGCGGCTTTACCTCGCGCAATCAGCGAGTATGGCTTGCGGTACTCTGTGGCTTTATTCTGGCCATAATGCTGTTTACGTTGCCTGAATATCACCACGATATTCATCAGCCGCTGGTTGCCGGTTCCTTGTGGATATCGCTGGCCTGGTGGGTGGCGGCATTGCTGCTGGTTCTTTTTTATCCAGGCTCTGCGGCGTTATGGCGTAATTCAAAAGTGTTGCGACTCATTTTTGGTCTGCTCACCATTGTGCCTTTTTTCTGGGGGATGGTCGCGCTACGCGCCTGGCACTATGACGAAAACCACTATAGCGGTGCGATCTGGCTGCTTTATGTGATGATTCTCGTCTGGGGGGCTGACTCCGGGGCCTATATGTTTGGTAAACTGTTCGGCAAACATAAACTGGCGCCGAAGGTGTCTCCAGGGAAAACCTGGCAAGGATTCATCGGCGGCTTGTTTACGGCTGCAGTTATCTCCTGGGGCTATGGCGTCTGGGCGGATCTGGCAGTGGCTCCGTCAATACTGCTGGTATGCTCTATTTTTGCAGCGCTTGCCTCAGTGCTCGGTGATTTAACCGAAAGTATGTTTAAGCGTGAAGCAGGGATTAAGGACAGCGGACATCTGATTCCAGGGCATGGCGGTATACTGGATCGCATTGACAGCCTGACAGCGGCTGTTCCAGTGTTTGCTTGCCTGCTTTTACTGGTATTCGGGACGATTTAACGGAAGGTTTTATGCTGAGCATTCTCTGGAATCTGGCGGCGTTCATTGTTGCACTGGGTGTGCTGATTACCGTGCATGAATTTGGCCATTTCTGGGTTGCTCGCCGTTGTGGTGTGCGGGTAGAGCGATTCTCCATTGGTTTTGGCAAATCACTCTGGACGCGCACCGACCGTCACGGCACGGAATTTGTCATTGCACTTATCCCGCTTGGCGGCTACGTCAAAATGCTCGACGAACGCGTCGAGCCTGTCGCACCCGAGCTGCGACACAGTGCGTTTAACAACAAAACCGTTGGACAACGCGCTGCCATCATCGCTGCCGGACCGGTAGCCAACTTCATCTTTGCAATTTTCGCTTACTGGCTGGTGTTTATTATCGGCGTCCCTGGTGTGCGTCCGGTGGTGGGGGAAATTGCGCCCAACTCTATCGCGGCGAATGCGCAAATTACGTCCGGGATGGAACTTAAAGCGATTGATGGCATCGAAACCCCTGATTGGGATGCCGTGCGACTGCAACTGGTAGCCAAAATTGGCGATGCGCAGACAACCCTCAGCGTATCGCCGTTTGGGTCAGACGCGCGTCAGGACAAAGTACTGGATTTACGCCACTGGCGCTTCGAGCCCGATAAAGAAGATCCCGTCGCAGCGCTGGGTATCCGTCCCCGCGGTGCGCAGATTGAGCCGGTATTAGCTGAAGTCCAGCCAAATTCGGCGGCGAGCAAAGCGGGTTTGCAAGCGGGCGACAGGATCGTTAAAGTCGATGGTCAACCATTAACAGAGTGGATGACCTTTGTTACTCTGGTGCGCGATAATCCGGGGACGTCCCTCGCGCTGGAAGTTGAAAGGCAAGGCAGTCCGCTTTCGCTGACGCTGAGCCCGGATACGAAGTCGGTCGGCAAAAAGGCAGAAGGGTTCGCAGGCGTTGTGCCAAAAGTGATCCCGCTGCCAGATGAGTACAAGACAATACGCCAGTATGGGCCGTTCAGCGCCATCCTTGAAGCCACGGATAAAACATGGCAACTGATGAAGCTGACGGTCAACATGTTGGGGAAATTGATAACCGGTGATGTGAAACTGAACAACCTCAGTGGGCCAATCTCGATTGCTCAGGGGGCTGGGATGTCAGCGGAATTCGGGGTGATTTACTATCTCATGTTCCTCGCGCTCATTAGCGTGAACCTTGGGATAATCAACCTGTTCCCGCTTCCCGTGTTAGACGGGGGTCATCTGCTGTTTTTAGCGATTGAAAAGCTAAAAGGCGGACCGGTATCCGAGCGAGTTCAAGACTTTAGTTACCGCATCGGCTCGATTTTGCTGGTGCTGTTAATGGGGCTTGCACTTTTCAATGATTTCTCTCGGTTGTAAGAGAGTTAGTTAGGAAGAACGCATAATAACGATGGCGATGAAAAAGTTGCTCATAGCGTCGCTGCTGTTTAGCAGCGCCACCGTATACGGTGCTGACGGGTTCGTAGTGAAAGACATTCATTTCGAAGGCCTTCAGCGTGTCGCCGTTGGTGCGGCCCTCCTCAGTATGCCTGTGCGCCCCGGCGATACGGTTAATGATGAAGATATCAGTAACACCATCCGTGCTCTGTTTGCCACCGGCAACTTCGAGGATGTCCGCGTCCTGCGCGATGGTGATACGCTGCTGGTACAGGTAAAAGAACGTCCAACGATCGCCAGTATCACTTTCTCCGGTAACAAGTCGGTGAAAGATGACATGCTCAAGCAAAACCTTGAAGCATCCGGTGTTCGTGTGGGGGAATCTCTGGACCGCACAACCCTTTCAGACATTGAAAAAGGTCTGGAAGACTTCTACTACAGCGTCGGTAAATACAGTGCCAGCGTGAAAGCGGTGGTTACGCCGCTCCCACGTAACCGTGTTGACCTGAAGCTGGTCTTCCAGGAAGGTGTTTCCGCGAAGATCCAGCAGATCAACATCGTGGGTAACCACGCGTTTAGCACCGACGAACTGATCTCCACTTTCCAGCTGCGCGATGAAGTGCCGTGGTGGAACGTGGTTGGCGATCGTAAATACCAGAAACAGAAACTGGCGGGGGATCTCGAAACCCTGCGCAGCTACTATCTGGATCGCGGTTACGCCCGTTTCAACATCGACTCGACTCAGGTCAGTCTGACGCCGGACAAGAAAGGTATCTACATCACGATTAACATCACTGAAGGCGATCAGTACAAGCTTTCCGGTGTTGAAGTCAGTGGTAACCTGGCCGGGCATTCAGCTGAAATTGAAGCGCTGACTAAAATTCAGCCGGGCGATCTGTACAGCGGTTCTAAAGTCACCAAAATGGAAGACGGCATTAAGAAGCTGCTCGGCCGCTATGGTTACGCTTACCCGCGTGTACAAACACAGCCGGAAATCAACGACGCGGATAAAACCGTTAAGCTGCATGTTAACGTTGATGCGGGTAACCGTTTCTACGTACGTAAGATCCGCTTCGTCGGTAACGATACATCCAAAGACTCCGTTCTGCGTCGCGAAATGCGTCAGATGGAAGGGGCATGGTTGGGTAGCGACCTCGTTGACCAGGGTAAAGAGCGTCTGAACCGTCTGGGCTATTTCGAAACCGTGGACACGGAAACGCAGCGTATACCCGGCAGCCCGGATCAGGTTGATGTCGTGTATAAGGTGAAAGAGCGTAACACCGGTAGCTTCAACTTCGGTGTGGGCTACGGTACTGAAAGTGGCGTGAGCTTCCAGGTTGGCGTCCAGCAGGATAACTGGCTGGGTACAGGTTACTCTGTCGGTATTAACGGCACCAAAAACGACTACCAGACCTACTCTGAGTTCTCTGTTACCAACCCATACTTCACCGTTGACGGTGTAAGCCTGGGCGGTCGTATCTTCTATAACGATTTTAAAGCAGACGACGCAGACCTCTCCTCCTACACCAACAAGAGCTATGGTGTAGACGGAACGCTCGGCTTCCCGGTTAACGAATACAACACCCTGCGTGCGGGCTTAGGTTACGTGCATAACGACCTGTCCAACATGCAACCTCAGGTGGCTATGTGGCGTTATCTGGACTCTATTGGCCAGTCTGCGAGTAAAACCGGCGATAACAATGGTTTTGCTGCGGATGACTTCACCTTCAACTACGGCTGGACCTATAACCGCCTCGACCGTGGTTACTTCCCAACGGAAGGTTCTCGCGTCAACCTGAACGGTAAAGTGACCGTTCCGGGCTCTGACAATGAGTTCTACAAGGTAACCCTGGATACCGCGTCCTACTTCCCAATTGATGATGACCACAAGTGGGTCGTTCTGGGTCGTACCCGTTGGGGCTATGGTGATGGTATCGGCAGTAAAGAGTTGCCGTTCTACGAGAACTTCTACGCGGGTGGTTCCAGCACCGTGCGTGGCTTCCAGTCCAACAACATTGGTCCGAAAGCGGTTTACTACGGCGGTAACGATAAAGATAACTGCTATAAATCTTCATCTTCCGAAGTGTGTAGCTCTGATGATGCAGTGGGCGGTAACGCAATGGCCGTGGCCAGCCTCGAGTTCATCACACCAACGCCGTTTATCAGTGATAAATACGCGAACTCCGTCCGTACGTCCTTCTTCTGGGATGCCGGTACGGTGTGGGACACCAACTGGCAGAATACTGCACAGATGCGTGATGCTGGCGTTCCAGACTACAGCGATCCGAGCAATATTCGCATGTCTGCTGGTATCGCATTACAATGGATGTCACCGCTGGGACCGTTGGTCTTCTCTTACGCCCAGCCGTTTAAGAAATACGATGGAGACAAGGCGGAGCAATTCCAGTTTAACATTGGTAAAACCTGGTAATAATCCGCTGCAAAGGAATGCGTTGGCAGTGTAGCGCTGACAACCGGCGATCGGTAAAACGGTCGCCTTGCCACGCAAAGAACGGTACCTTCTGGTGCCAATGGGATGGTAAGGAGTTAATTGTGAAAAAGTGGTTATTAGCTGCAGGTCTCGGTTTAGCGATGGCAACTTCTGCTCAGGCAGCAGACAAAATCGCAATCGTCAACATGGGTAATTTGTTCCAGCAGGTTGCACAGAAAACGGGTGTTTCTGCAACACTGGAAAACGAATTCAAAGGTCGTGCGAGCGAACTGCAGCGTATGGAAGGCGATCTTCAGTCCAAAATGCAGCGTCTGCAGCGTGATGGTTCTACCATGAAAGCAAGCGATCGCAGCAAACTGGAAAAAGACGTTATGGCTCAGCGCCAGACCTTCTCTCAGAAAGCGCAGGCTTTCGAGCAGGATCGTCAGCGTCGTTCTAACGAAGAGCGTGGCAAACTGGTCACTCGCATTCAGACTGCTGTTAAAGCAGTGGCTGCCGATCAGAGCATCGATCTGGTTGTTGATGCGAATGCCGTTGCTTTCAACAGCAGCGATGTTAAAGACATCACCGCTGATGTTCTGAAACAGGTTAAATAAGTAATGCCTTCAATTCGACTGGCTGATTTAGCTCAGCAGTTGGATGCAGAATTACACGGTGATGGCGATATCGTCATCACCGCTGTTGCGTCCATGCAATCTGCTAAAGCTGGCACGATTACCTTCATGGTAAGCCCTAAGTACCGTGAACAACTGGCTCAATGCCAGGCGTCAGCTGTTGTTCTGACGCAGGACGATCTTCCCTTTGCCACTGGAAGTGCACTGGTAGTGAAAAACCCCTACCTGACGTATGCACGCATGGCTCAAATTCTTGATACCACGCCGCAGCCGGCTCAGAACATTGCTGCCAGTGCAGCAATCGATCCGACGGCTAAGCTTGGTAACAACGTTGCCGTTGGTGCGAATGCGGTTATCGAATCTGGCGTTGTGCTGGGTGATAACGTCGTGATTGGCCCGGGGTGCTTCGTTGGGAAAAATACGAAAATCGGCGCAGGAACCCGTTTATGGGCCAATGTGTCCATTTATCATGAAGTTGAAATCGGCGAAAATTGCCTCGTCCAGTCCAGCACCGTGATTGGTTCTGATGGCTTTGGTTACGCGAACGATCGCGGTAACTGGGTTAAGATCCCGCAGCTTGGTCGCGTTATTATTGGCGATCGCGTGGAGATTGGGGCCTGTACCACGATCGACCGTGGTGCACTCGACGACACGATCATTGGCAATGGTGTTATCATCGATAACCAGTGCCAGATTGCGCATAACGTTGTGATTGGCGACAATACCGCAGTTGCGGGGGGCGTCATCATGGCGGGCAGCCTGAAAATTGGTCGTTATTGCATGATTGGCGGTGCGAGCGTGATTAATGGCCACATGGAAATATGCGACAAGGTGACGGTGACGGGCATGGGCATGGTAATGCGTCCGATCACCGAACCTGGCGTCTATTCCTCGGGCATTCCGCTGCAACCCAACAAGGTATGGCGTAAAACAGCAGCACTGGTGATGAACATTGATGATATGAGCAAGCGACTCAAGTCTCTTGAGCGTAAGATCGATCAACAAGACTAAACGTCACCCGTTTAACGCTATCTTTCCCGGCCTGTCGGCTTTCTAATAAACCGGCAGGCCGTGTTATTATTGTTATCAGTACATTTTGACAGGAAGAGTATTTTGACTACTGACACTCATACTCTGCATATTGAAGAGATTTTAGAACTTCTGCCGCACCGCTACCCGTTTTTGCTGGTAGACCGTGTGCTGGATTTTGAAGAAGGTCGTTTTCTGCGCGCAGTGAAAAATGTTTCCGTGAACGAACCGTTCTTCCAGGGACACTTCCCGGGTAAGCCTATCTTCCCGGGTGTGTTGATTCTGGAAGCGATGGCTCAGGCTACCGGTATTCTGGCGTTTAAAAGCGTCGGTAAACTGGAGCCAGGTGAACTCTATTACTTCGCAGGTATTGATGAAGCGCGCTTTAAGCGTCCTGTCGTGCCTGGTGATCAGATGATCATGGAAGTCACTTTTGAAAAAACGCGTCGTGGCCTGACTCGCTTCAAAGGCGTAGCGCTGGTTGACGGCAAAGTTGTTTGCGAAGCGACGATGATGTGTGCTCGTAGCCGGGAGTCCTGATACGTGATTGATAAATCCGCCTTTATTCATCCTACTGCTATTGTGGAAACCGGCGCCATCATTGGTGCCAACGTTCACATTGGCCCGTTCTGTATTGTTGGACCCAATGTCGAAATTGGTGAGGGTACAGTACTGAAATCTCACGTTGTCGTGAATGGTCATACAACCATTGGCAGCAATAACGAGATCTATCAGTTCGCTTCCATCGGTGAAGTTAACCAGGATCTGAAATATGCTGGTGAGTCGACCCGTCTGGAAATTGGCGATCGTAACCGTATTCGCGAAAGCGTCACCATTCATCGTGGAACAGTACAGGGTGGTGGGTTGACGAAGGTGGGTAGCGATAACCTGTTTATGGTGAATGCGCATATTGCGCATGACTGTACCGTGGGCGATCGCTGTATTCTTGCCAACAACGCAACGCTGGCAGGACACGTATCTGTTGATGACTTCGCAATTATTGGCGGCATGACCGCAGTCCATCAGTTCTGCATCATTGGTGCACACGTGATGGTCGGTGGCTGCTCCGGTGTGGCGCAGGACGTCCCACCGTATGTGATTGCGCAGGGCAACCATGCCACGCCGTTTGGCGTGAACATCGAAGGCCTCAAGCGTCGTGGTTTTAGTCGCGAAGCGATTACGGCCATCCGTAACGCGTACAAACTGCTGTACCGTAGCGGTAAAACGCTGGAAGAGGCGAAGCCGGACATTGCCGAACTGGCGGATAAGTTCCCGGAAGTGAACGCGTTCATGGAGTTCTTTGACCGTTCAACAAGGGGTCTGATTCGTTAATGGTCGACAGTCGTCCGCTTACGATAGCCCTGGTCGCCGGAGAAACCTCCGGCGATATTCTTGGTGCCGGTCTCATCCGCGCGCTCAAAGCTCGCGTACCTAACGCCCGCTTTGTTGGCGTGGCTGGCCCGCTGATGCAGGCCGAAGGCTGTGAAGCCTGGTATGAAATGGAAGAGCTGGCCGTGATGGGCATTGTTGAGGTGCTGGGGCGTTTGCGACGCTTGCTGCATATTCGTGCCGATCTTACCCGCCGCTTTACCGAGCTCAAACCCGATGTGTTTGTCGGTATCGATGCACCCGACTTCAACATTACCCTCGAAGGTAATCTGAAAAAGCAGGGCATCAAAACCATTCATTACGTCAGTCCGTCCGTTTGGGCGTGGCGACAGAAACGCGTTTTCAAAATTGGACGGTCCACCAACCTGGTGCTGGCTTTTCTGCCTTTCGAAAAAGCGTTTTACGACAAATTTAATGTTCCGTGCCGTTTTATCGGTCATACCATGGCGGATGCGATGCCGCTGGATCCGGATAAAAACGCGGCGCGCGACGTGCTCGATATCCCTCATGATGTGCACTGTCTGGCATTGCTGCCAGGAAGCCGTGGCGCAGAAGTGGAGATGCTGAGCGCTGATTTCCTGAAAACCGCGCAGATTCTTCGCAAGACGTATCCCGATCTTGAAGTGGTCGTGCCGCTGGTGAATGCCAAACGCCGCGAGCAGTTCGAACGCATTAAAGCGGAAGTCGCCCCGGATCTTCACGTCCGCCTGCTGGACGGGAAAGGTCGGGAAGCGATGTTTGCGAGCGATGCCGCACTGCTGGCCTCTGGCACGGCTGCGCTGGAATGTATGCTGGCGAAATGCCCGATGGTGGTCGGTTATCGTATGAAGCCGTTTACCTTCTGGCTGGCAAAACGTCTGGTGAAAACGGATTATGTCTCCCTGCCAAACCTGCTTGCCGGGCGCGAGCTGGTAAAAGAGCTCTTACAGGATGAGTGCCAGCCTCAGGCGCTGGCGGAGGCTCTGCTGCCGCTGCTCGCCAACGGCAAGACCAGCCACCAGATGCATGATACCTTCCGTGAACTGCATCAACTGATCCGCTGCAATGCAGATGAGCAATCGGCCGATGCAGTGCTGGAGTTAGCAAAATGATGGAATTTGTATACCCTCACACGCATCTTGTGGCAGGGGTGGACGAAGTCGGTCGTGGCCCGTTAGTGGGGGCTGTTGTGACCGCCGCGGTGATCCTCGATCCCGCCCGCCCGATCGTCGGGCTAAACGACTCAAAAAAATTATCCGAAAAACGTCGACTGGCCCTGTTCAGTGAGATTCAGGAGAAGGCTCTGGCCTGGAGCCTGGGGCGCGCTGAGCCGCATGAAATCGACGAGTTGAATATTTTGCATGCTACAATGCTGGCCATGCAGCGCGCGGTAGCGGGCCTGAAAATTGCCCCGGAATATGTCCTGATTGACGGCAACCGCTGTCCGGCACTGCCGATGCCTTCGATGGCGGTCGTCAAAGGCGATAGCCGTGTCGCCGAGATCAGCGCAGCATCTATTATTGCCAAGGTGACACGCGACGCTGAAATGGCCGCGCTGGATCTCACTTACCCTCAGTATGGCTTCGCCCAGCACAAGGGGTATCCTACGGCTTTCCATCTGGAAAAGCTGGCTGAACATGGCGCAACTGAACATCACCGGCGCAGCTTTGGCCCGGTGAAACGCGCGCTGGGACGGGTGTCCTGAATCAATACGCAAGCAATTAAGTAACGCGGAATCTGAAGATGGCTGAACCACGTTTCGTACACCTGCGGGTGCATAGCGACTACTCCATGATCGATGGGCTGGCGAAGACCGGGCCGCTTGTAAAAAAGGCGGCCGCGCTTGGCATGCCTGCGCTGGCGATCACCGATTTTACCAACCTGTGTGGCCTGGTGAAGTTCTACGGAACGGCACATGGCGCGGGGATGAAGCCTGTCGTCGGTGCGGATTTTCATGTTCAGAGCGATCTCATCGGCGATGAACTGACGCAAATTTCCGTGCTGGCTATGAACAACACGGGCTACCAGAACCTCACTCTGCTTATTTCGAAAGCCTATCAGCGCGGCTATGGCGCGCTGGGCCCGTGGATCGACCGGGACTGGCTGGCGGAACTGAACGAAGGGCTGCTGCTGATCTCCGGTGGCCGCATGGGCGACGTCGGCAAATGCCTGCTGCGTGGCAACAGCGCGCTGGTGGATCAGTGCGTCTCGTTTTATGAAGAATATTTCCCGGATCGTTACTATCTGGAATTGATCCGCACCGGCCGCCAGGACGAAGAGAGCTATCTGCACGCCGCTGTTGCGCTGGCTGAAGAGCGCGGTTTGCCCGTGGTGGCGACGAATGATGTGCGTTTCCTGGAATCCGGCGATTTTGACGCCCACGAAATTCGTGTGGCGATCCATGATGGCTTCACCCTTGACGATCCAAAGCGCCCGCGTAATTACTCATCGCAGCAGTATATGCGCAGCGAAGAGGAGATGTGCGAGCTCTTTTCCGATATTCCTGAAGCGCTGGAAAACAGCGTAGAGATTGCCAAGCGCTGTAACGTCACCGTGCGCCTCGGCGAATACTTCCTGCCGCAATTCCCGACGGGTGACATGACGACGGAAGATTTCCTGGTCATGAAATCGAAGGAGGGTCTGGAAGAGCGTCTCGAATTCCTCTTCCCGGATGAAGAAGAACGTAAAAAACGTCGTCCGGAGTATGACGAGCGTCTGGATATAGAGCTTCAGGTTATCAACCAGATGGGCTTCCCCGGCTACTTCCTGATCGTTATGGAGTTCATTCAGTGGTCGAAGGATAACGGGGTGCCGGTAGGTCCGGGCCGTGGATCCGGTGCGGGCTCGCTGGTGGCGTATGCATTAAAAATTACCGACCTCGATCCGCTGGAATTCGACCTGCTGTTCGAACGTTTCCTCAACCCGGAACGTGTTTCCATGCCCGACTTCGACGTCGACTTCTGCATGGAGAAACGCGATCAGGTGATCGAGCACGTAGCGGACATGTATGGCCGTGACGCGGTATCGCAGATTATTACCTTCGGTACCATGGCGGCGAAAGCGGTTATCCGCGACGTGGGGCGTGTACTCGGCCACCCGTACGGTTTCGTCGATCGTATTTCTAAGCTGGTGCCGCCCGATCCGGGCATGACGCTGGCAAAAGCGTTTGAAGCCGAACCTCAGCTGCCGGAAATCTACGAAGCTGACGAAGAAGTCAAAGCCCTGATCGACATGGCGCGCAAGCTGGAAGGCGTCACGCGTAACGCCGGTAAGCATGCAGGTGGCGTGGTTATTGCTCCGACCAAAATTACCGACTTCGCGCCGCTCTACTGCGATGAAGCGGGTGAGCATCCAGTCACTCAGTTTGATAAGAACGACGTGGAATACGCCGGGCTGGTGAAGTTTGACTTCCTCGGCCTGCGTACGCTGACGATCATCGACTGGGCACTGAAGATGATCAACCCGCGCCGGGAAAAGCAGGGCCTTGAACCGATAGACATTGCTGCCATCCCGCTGGATGACAAGAAAAGTTTCGACATGCTGCAGCGCTCGGAGACCACCGCGGTCTTCCAGCTTGAATCCCGCGGCATGAAAGACCTGATCAAGCGCCTGCAGCCTGACTGCTTCGAAGATATGATCGCACTGGTGGCGCTGTTCCGCCCGGGGCCGCTGCAGTCGGGGATGGTAGATAACTTTATCGACCGTAAGCACGGTCGCGAAGAGATTTCCTACCCGGACGTGCAGTGGCAGCATGAAAGCCTGAAACCGGTACTGGAGCCGACCTACGGCATCATCCTGTACCAGGAACAGGTCATGCAGATTGCTCAGGTGCTTTCTGGTTATACCCTCGGCGGCGCGGACATGCTGCGTCGTGCTATGGGGAAGAAAAAACCGGAAGAGATGGCCAAGCAGCGCTCCATCTTTGAAGACGGCGCGAAGAAAAACGGCGTTGACGGCGAGCTGGCGATGAAAATCTTCGACCTGGTGGAGAAATTCGCCGGGTACGGATTTAACAAATCCCACTCTGCCGCCTATGCGCTAGTCTCATACCAGACGCTGTGGCTGAAAGCGCACTATCCTGCTGAATTTATGGCGGCGGTAATGACTGCCGATATGGATAACACCGAGAAGGTCGTTGGTCTGGTGGATGAGTGCTGGCGCATGGGGCTCAAGATCCTGCCGCCGGATATTAACTCGGGGCTTTACCATTTCCACGTCAACGACGACGGGGAGATCGTTTACGGGATCGGTGCGATCAAGGGCGTGGGTGAAGGGCCGATCGAGGCGATCATCGAAGCGCGTAACAACGGCGGCTATTTCCGCGAGCTGTTCGATCTGTGCGCCCGTACCGATACCAAAAAACTGAACCGCCGCGTACTGGAAAAGCTGATCATGTCCGGCGCGTTCGACAGGCTGGGGCCGCACCGCGCTGCGTTGATGAACTCCCTCGGCGATGCCCTGAAAGCGGCGGACCAGCACGCGAAAGCGGAAGCCATTGGGCAGGCAGATATGTTCGGTGTGCTGGCGGAGGAGCCGGAGCAGATTGAGCAGTCGTACTCTAACTGCCAGCCATGGCCAGAACAGGTCGTGCTGGATGGCGAGCGTGAAACGTTAGGCTTGTACCTGACGGGTCACCCGATCAACCAGTACATCAAAGAAATTGAGCGCTATGTCGGCGGCCACAGGCTAAAAGACATGCATCCGACAGAACGTGGTAAAATTACCACGGCTGCGGGGCTCGTGATTGCTGCAAGGGTTATGGTCACCAAGCGCGGCAATCGTATCGGCATCTGTACGTTGGATGACCGTTCCGGGCGTCTGGAGGTGATGTTGTTCACCGACGCGCTGGATAAATACCAGCAATTGCTGGAAAAAGACCGCATACTTATCGTCAGCGGACAGGTCAGCTTTGATGACTTCAGTGGGGGGCTTAAAATGACCGCCCGCGAAGTGATGGACATTGACGAAGCCCGGGAAAAATATGCTCGCGGGCTTGCTATCTCGCTGACGGACAGGCAAATTGATGACCAGCTTTTAAACCGACTCCGTCAGTCTCTGGAACCCCACCGCTCGGGGACAATTCCAGTACATCTCTACTATCAGAGGGCGGATGCACGTGCGCGGTTGCGCTTTGGTGCAACGTGGCGTGTCTCTCCGAGCGATCGTTTACTGAACGATCTCCGTGGCCTCATTGGTTCGGAGCAGGTGGAACTGGAGTTTGACTAATACAGGAATACTATGAGTCTGAATTTCCTTGATTTCGAACAGCCGATTGCTGAGCTGGAAGCGAAAATCGATTCTCTGACAGCGGTAAGCCGTCAGGATGAAAAACTGGATATTAACATCGACGAAGAAGTGCATCGTCTGCGTGAAAAAAGCGTAGAGCTGACGCGCAAAATCTTTGCCGATCTCGGCGCATGGCAGATCGCCCAGCTGGCGCGTCATCCACAGCGTCCGTACACCCTGGATTATGTCCGCCTGGCGTTTGACGAATTTGACGAACTGGCAGGCGATCGCGCATACGCTGACGACAAAGCTATCGTCGGCGGTATCGCGCGTCTGGACGGACGCCCGGTGATGATCATTGGTCATCAGAAAGGGCGTGAAACCAAAGAGAAAATCCGTCGTAACTTCGGTATGCCTGCACCAGAAGGCTACCGCAAGGCCCTGCGTCTGATGGAGATGGCTGAGCGTTTCAACATGCCAATCATCACCTTCATTGACACCCCGGGTGCATACCCTGGCGTGGGCGCGGAAGAGCGCGGTCAGTCTGAAGCCATCGCCCGTAACCTGCGCGAGATGTCCCGCCTGAAGGTGCCGGTCATCTGTACCGTCATCGGTGAAGGTGGTTCAGGTGGTGCGCTGGCCATTGGCGTGGGCGATAAAGTGAATATGCTGCAGTACAGCACCTATTCCGTTATCTCTCCGGAAGGCTGTGCGTCCATTCTGTGGAAAAGCGCTGATAAAGCGCCGCTGGCCGCAGAAGCGATGGGCATCATTGCCCCACGTCTGAAAGAGCTGAAGCTGATCGATACCGTGATCCCGGAACCGCTGGGTGGCGCGCATCGTAAGCCGGAAGTGATGGCTGCTTCCCTGAAAGCCCAGCTGCTGGCTGACTTGGCCGATCTGGACGTCCTGAGCAAAGAAGACCTGCTCAACCGTCGTTATCAGCGTCTGATGACTTACGGCTACGCGTAAGCTTCACAATTATCTGAAAAGCCGCACAATGTTGCGGCTTTTTTTATACCCGCCGTTTACCTTAACTATGCTTAGCTAATATTTTTCAAGGAGGTAGACCGTGAACATCATTGCCATTATGGGGCCGCACGGCGTCTTTTATAAAGACGAGCCCATCAAGGAGCTGGAGCAAGCCCTTCAGTCGCGCGGGTATCAGCTCATCTGGCCGCACAACAGCGCCGACCTGCTGAAGTTTATTGAGCATAACCCGCGAATCTGTGGCGTGATCTTCGACTGGGACGAATACGATCTGGAGCTGTGCAGCGAGATCAACAAGCTGAACGAATATCTCCCGCTGTATGCGTTTATCAATACCCACTCGACCATGGACGTCAGCGCGCATGATATGCGGATGGCGCTGTGGTTCTTTGAATATTCTCTCGGCGTGGCGGAAGATATCGCGACCCGCATTCAGCAGTACACGGGTGAATACCTCGATAACATTACGCCGCCCTTTACCCGCGCGCTTTTTACCTATGTGAAAGAGGGGAAATACACCTTCTGCACGCCAGGGCATATGGCCGGAACAGCCTATCAAAAAAGCCCGGTAGGCTGTCTGTTCTATGATTTTTTCGGGGGCAACACGCTGAAAGCGGACGTGTCAATTTCGGTCACGGAACTGGGCTCTCTGCTGGATCATACCGGCCCGCATCTGGAGGCCGAGGAGTATATTGCCCGCACCTTTGGCGCTGAGCAGAGCTATATGGTGACCAACGGCACCTCGACCTCGAACAAAATCGTCGGGATGTACGCTGCGCCTGCGGGCAGCACGCTGCTGATTGACCGCAACTGCCATAAATCGCTGGCGCACCTGCTGATGATGAGCGACGTGGTGCCGCTCTGGTTATCCCCTACGCGTAACGCGCTGGGGATTCTCGGCGGCATTCCACGCCGGGAGTTCACGCATCAAACCATTGAAAAGAAAGTTGCGGCGATCCCTGGCGCAAGCTGGCCTGTTCATGCGGTGATCACCAATTCCACCTATGACGGCCTGTTATACAACACCAACTGGATCAAGCAGACGCTGGACGTGCCGTCGATCCACTTCGATTCTGCGTGGGTGCCTTATACCAATTTTCACCCGATTTATTCGGGTAAGAGCGGGATGAGCGGCGAGCGCGTGCCGGGCAAAGTGTTCTTCGAAACGCAATCGACCCACAAAATGCTGGCCGCCTTTTCCCAGGCGTCTCTTATTCACATCAAAGGCGAGTACGACGAGGATACCTTCAACGAAGCCTTTATGATGCATACCACCACCTCACCGAGCTATCCGCTGGTGGCATCTATCGAAACCGCGGCGGCGATGCTGCGCGGCAACCCGGGTAAACGCCTGATAAACCGCTCGGTGGAGCGGGCGCTGCATTTCCGTAAAGAGGTCCAGCGGCTGAAAGATGAGGCAGACGGCTGGTTTTTTGATATCTGGCAGCCGGAAGAGATCGACGAGGCCGAGTGCTGGCCCGTTGCGCCTGGGGAGAGCTGGCACGGCTTCCGCGATGCCGATGCGGACCACATGTTCCTCGATCCGGTTAAGGTGACGATCCTGACGCCTGGCATGGACGAGCAGGGTGTAATGGGTGATGAAGGTATTCCCGCCGCGCTGGTGGCGAAGTTCCTTGATGAGCGCGGCGTGGTAGTGGAGAAGACCGGCCCCTATAATTTGTTGTTTCTGTTCAGTATCGGGATCGATAAAACCCGGGCAATGGGTCTGCTGCGCGGGCTGATGGAGTTTAAGCGTGCCTTCGATCTCAACCTGCGGGTGAAGAACATGCTGCCGGATCTCTACGCGGAAGATCCTGACTTCTACCGCAATATGCGCATTCAGGATCTGGCCCAGGGGATCCACAGATTGATCCGCCAGCACGATCTGCCGCGCCTCATGCTTCAGGCGTTTGACGTCCTGCCTGACATGAAGCTGACGCCTCACAAGGCCTGGCAGCGGCAGGTAAAAGGTGAGGTAGAAACCGTTGAGCTGGAAAATCTGGTCGGGCGCGTGTCGGCCAATATGATCCTGCCTTACCCACCGGGTGTACCGCTGCTGATGCCGGGGGAAATGATCACCGAGGAGAGCCGGGCAGTGCTCGATTTTCTGCTGATGCTCTGTTCGGTGGGGCGTCACTATCCGGGTTTCGAGACGGATATTCACGGTGCGAAGCGCGATGAGCACGGAGTTTACTGGGTGCGAGTCCTAAAATAAGGGTGACCGCTTGCCAGGTGCGGGTTCTCGGTTGTAACGTTCAGGCATCATAAAAAGGAGAAGCTATGCTGGGTTTAAAAGCGGTTCACCATATTGCGATCATTGCTACCGATTACGCGAAAAGTAAGGCCTTCTATTGTGACATTCTTGGCTTTACGCTGTTGAGCGAGGCCTACCGCGAGGAGCGTGACTCCTGGAAGGGGGATCTCGCTTTAAACGGGCAATATGTGATTGAGCTGTTCTCTTTTCCCTTCCCGCCTGCGCGCCCGTCGCGCCCGGAAGCCTGTGGACTGCGCCATCTTGCCTTCAGCATTGATGACCTGGATAACGCAGTAAAACATCTGGAAGCGCACGGCGTGACGTGTGAACCGATCCGTGTCGATCCCTTCACCGACAAGCGTTTTACCTTTTTTAACGACCCGGATGGTTTGCCGCTGGAGCTTTACCAGCAGTAATGTTTGTCCTGTGTGATAATGCCCGCTCAGTTCGGGCATTTTTTATGTGTAATTTCCTATGACCTTACCCGCTATCGCACAAGCTGTTTCACCGTACCGCCAGCTGCTGGTGGGGTTTAGCGGTGGCCTGGATTCCACCGTTCTGCTCCATCGCCTGAAACGCTGGCGCGACCGGGAGCCTGACGTCCAGCTTCGGGCTATGCACATCCATCATGGATTAAGTCCTCACGCTGAGGAGTGGGTGGCGCACTGTGAAGCCTTGTGTGCGGCCTGGGCGATCCCGTTCATCGTTGAGCGCGTCACGCTCATTGATGAGGGGAAGGGCATCGAGGCACAGGCGCGGAAAGCCCGCTATGCCGCTTTTTCCGCGGCATTACTTCCTGGCGAAGCGCTGGTCACGGCCCAGCATCTGGACGATCAGTGCGAAACCTTTTTGCTGGCGCTTAAGCGGGGAAGCGGGCCGGCGGGCCTGTCCGCCATGCCTGCACGATCTGAGTTTGCCGGGACGCAATTGCTGCGCCCGCTGCTGGGCGAGACGCGGGCGTCGCTGAAAGCCTGGGCGCGGGAATATCAGCTGAACTGGATAGAAGACGAGAGTAACCAGGACGACAGTTACGATCGTAATTTCCTGCGCCTGCGCATCCTGCCGCTGTTGAGCGAGCGCTGGCCGCATTTCGCCGACGCGACAGCGAGAAGCGCCATGCTGTGTGCTGAACAGGAATTGTTGCTGGATGAACTGTTGAGTGCGGATCTGGCTGACCTGATTTCTGAAGACGGAGCACTGGCGATAGCGCCCCTGGAGGCGATGAGCCCGGTGCGCCGCGCCGCACTGTTACGCCGCTGGCTGGCTACTCATCATGCAGCGATGCCGTCGCGGGCGATGCTGAGCCGGATCTGGGACGAAGTCGCGCAGGCGCGGGAAGATGCTTCCCCCTGCGTGTATCTGAATGGTTTTGAGGTCAGGCGCTATAAAGGCAAACTCTGGTGGATCAAATCCACGCCTTCACTGACCGAGGTGGTACTCAACTGGGCGTCGCCAGAGGTACCGCTGATATTGCCTTGTGATGCAGGGAGCGTCTCTTTGAGCCCGTCCGGTCATGTGCGTCTGCCGAAGCCTGGTGAGCCGGTAACCGTACGCTTCAAGGCTGGTGGTTTGCTGCATATTGTCGGGCGCAACGGGGGACGGAAGCTTAAGAAGATATGGCAGGAGTGCAGCGTGCCGCCGTGGCGACGTGATACCACGCCACTGCTGTTTTACGGTGAAACGTTGATGGCTGCTGCCGGGGTTTTCATCACGGAAGAGGGATGGTCAGAAGAAGGGGTCAGTTTTGATTGGCAGAAAATGTAACGGGCAGCCAGGCTGCCCGTAAGTGTCATCAGGATTCGCTCACCACGACGGTGCCGATTTGCGGGTGGCTGAAGCTGGCTATTTTATCCAGACGTAGCTCACGCGTTGCACTGCCGTCTTCAACAACCAGATATTCCACGTTCTTACGTGAAACCAGATCGCTGGCTTTTGCCTTCAATACTTCGCCATCTTTTAGCTCCAGCGTCAGTATTAAATGATGCTGGCAGGCGAGTTCGAGGTTGTCATAGTCATCACAATTGATGGGTTGATAAGTATCATTCATCGACATAATCGCTCACCAGTAAATTCGCCGCAGCGTACGCTGCTTTTTCCCTGACCGACTCTGAAAGGCTCTCATCAGAGGCCACTTCATTAAGCACTTTCAATACACAGCCCAACGCGTCCGGGACATACCCCAGATCTCCGCTGGCGATTTCCGCATACCGTTTGCGAATTAACTCACAATAATTATTCACATCCCCTCCCGCCAGCGCACTGACTTACTGTGAGATATCATTAAGCCTACGAAGATAAACTCGGTTTAGCAAGGTGACTATACCATACTCATTTAAGCAATATCAGCGCCTTGACAGGTGTGATTTATCACCGCGTGACAGCCTTTTGCCTCTGTTTTCGCTACAATGTGCCCCTGATTCGAATGGAGTTCTCTCATGGCGCTTAAAGCGACAATTTATAAAGCAGTGGTCAATGTGGCCGATCTTGATCGCAACCAGTTTCTGGATGCGTCGCTGACGCTGGCGCGCCACCCCTCCGAAACCCAGGAGCGTATGATGCTGCGCCTGCTGGCGTGGATTAAATACGCCAACGAGCGGCTGCAGTTTACCCGCGGCTTAAGCGCAGAGGACGAGCCAGAAGCCTGGCTGCGAAACGATCATCTGGGCATCGACCTGTGGATCGAGCTCGGTCTGCCGGACGAGCGTCGGATTAAAAAGGCCTGTACCCAGTCCGCTGAAGTGGCGTTATTCGCCTATAACCAGCGCGCGGCGGAGATCTGGTGGCAACAAAGCAAGAATAAATGTGCGCAGTATAAAAATCTCACCGTCTGGTATCTGGATGATGAACAGCTGGCGCAGCTCAGTGAGTTTGCCGGCCGGACGATGGCGCTGCAGGCAACCATTCAGGACGGCGCCATCTGGCTCTCTGATTCTCAGAATAATCTGGAAATTCATCTGACGGCCTGGCAGCCTGCGTCATGATTGTTTTGTCCCGAAACGTCAGCATCCCTGATAATGAGCTGGAGATCACCGCCATCCGTGCTCAGGGGGCGGGTGGACAGCACGTCAATAAGGCGTCAACGGCGATCCATTTGCGTTTTGACATTCGGGCATCAAGCCTGCCAGAGTATTATAAAGAGAGTCTGCTTGCTGCCAGCCATCATCTGATCACCAGCGAAGGTGTGATTGTGATTAAAGCCCAGGAGTACCGCAGCCAGGAGTCAAACCGGGAAGCGGCGATAGCCAGGCTGGTGGCCGTTATTAAAGAATTAACAGCAGTACAAAAAAGCCGCCGGGCAACGCGGCCAACCCGCGCATCGAAAGAGCGTCGGTTGTCCTCGAAAGCCCAAAAATCCACAGTGAAAGCACTACGCGGTAAAGTTCGTCGCCCGATGGAGTGACGAAAGGGAACACAATTTTCATAAGGAATTCATTGTGAAAAAAGCATTATTTTCAGCGCTGGCAGTGAGTACGCTGTTTGCGCTTTTCGGGTGTAACAACCGTTCTGAAACGCAGGTTTTGCAGTCCTCGCAGAATGAAGCGTTAAAGCCTATGCAGCAGAGCTGGCGCGGCGTATTGCCTTGTGCAGACTGTGAAGGCATCGAAACGTCCCTGTTCCTGCAAAAAGACGGCACCTGGGTTATGAACCAGCGTTATCAGGGCGCTAAAGAACCCTCTTCGTTTGCGACCTACGGAACCTGGGCGCGTACAGCGGAAAAGCTGGTCCTGACGGATACCACGGGTGAGAAAACGTATTTCCGCGCCAAAGGTGAGGGGATGGAGATGCTCGACCGCGAGGGCAACCCGATTGAATCCCAGTTCAACTATACGCTTGCGCCGGTGAAAGCGGCCCTGCCTGCTACGCCGATGCCAATGCGTGGTATGTATTTCTATATGGCGGATGCGGCGATCTTTACCGACTGTGCAACGGGTAAGAAAGTCAGCGTGGCGAACAATGCGCAGCTTGAACGTGATTACGCCGTGGCGCGTGGCAATGACAGCAAGCCGGTATTGCTGACCGTAGATGGTCACTTTACGCTGGAGCCAAACCCGGATAGCGGAGAGAGCGTGAAAACGCTGGTGGTGGATAAAGAGGCGAAATTTATCACAGGCAAAGACTGTAACAGTCAATAAGCTGACGATTATCCATTAAAAAACCCCGCCTGAGCGGGGTTTTTTGTTTAGCCTTTGATGGCTTTCACCAGGTAATCAAGAATATCGCCTGTCTTGATCATCTGTTTCTCGCCGCTACGACGGTATTTGTATTCGATCTCATCGCTGTCGAGGTTACGATCACCGATGACCACCGTGTGTGGAATACCAATCAGTTCCATATCGGCGAACATCACGCCCGGACGCTCTTTACGGTCATCCATCAGCACTTCGATACCCTGAGCACGCAGCTCGGCGTACAGCTTCTCAGCCAGCTCCTGCACACGGTAGGATTTGTGCATGTTCATTGGCAGAATCGCAACCTGGAACGGAGCGATATTGTCCGGCCAGACGATACCACGCTCGTCGTAGTTCTGTTCAATGGCCGCCGCGACCACACGAGTGACCCCGATACCGTAGCAGCCCATGGTCAGGATCTGGTTACGGCCATCTTCACCCTGAACGGCGGCGTTCAGTGCGCGAGAGTATTTGTCACCCAGCTGGAAGATGTGACCGACTTCGATACCGCGCTTAATCATCAGGGTGCCCTGACCGTCCGGACTTGGATCGCCTGCGACCACGTTACGGATGTCTGCCACTTCAGGCGTCGCCACGTCGCGATCCCAGTTAATACCGAAGTAGTGTTTACCGTCGATGTTAGCACCGGCGGAGAAGTCGCTCATCGCAGCAACTGTGCGGTCAATAACAACCGGAACCGGCATATTAACCGGGCCGAGAGAGCCAGGACCTGCATTGACCACGGCACGGATTTCCGCTTCTGTTGCAAACGTCAGCGGGCTCGCGACCTGCGGCAGCTTCTCTGCTTTCACTTCGTTCAGCTCGTGATCGCCACGCACCAGCAGGGCAACCAGCGGGTAAGCGCTGCCTTCGGTAGATTTCACCAGCAGCGTTTTGACGGTTTTTTCAATCGGCAGACCAAACTGCTCAACCAGCTCAGCAATGGTTTTCGCGTTTGGCGTATCAACCAGCGTCATCTCCTGCGTTGCAGCGCCGCGTGGTTCTTTTGGTGCCAGCGCTTCTGCAAATTCGATGTTCGCGGCGTAATCTGAAGAGTCCGAGAAGATCACATCGTCTTCACCGCTCTGCGCCAGTACCTGGAATTCATGGGATGCGCTACCACCGATGGAGCCGGTATCAGCCTGCACAGCGCGGAAATCCAGACCCATGCGGGAGAAGATTTTGCTGTATGCCTCGTACATTTTGTCGTAGGTCTCTTGCAGCGATTCCTGAGAGGTATGGAAAGAATAAGCATCTTTCATCAGGAATTCGCGGGAGCGCATCACCCCGAAACGAGGACGAACTTCATCACGGAACTTGGTCTGAATCTGGAAGAAGTTCAGCGGCAGCTGTTTGTAAGAGCTCAGCTCGTTACGGATCAGGTCGGTAATGACCTCTTCATGCGTTGGGCCGAGAACGAATGGACGCTCGCCGCGATCGACGAAGCGCAGCAGTTCTGGGCCATATTGTTCCCAACGGCCGCTCTCCTGCCACAGGTCAGCGGGCTGAACCACAGGCATGGACACCTCGATAGCACCGGCGTTGTTCATCTCTTCACGCACGATGTTTTCGACTTTTTTCAGGACGCGCACGCCGGTCGGCAGCCAGGTATATAACCCGGAGGCCAGCTTGCGGATCATCCCGGCGCGCAGCATCAGCTGATGGCTGATCACTTCGGCGTCGGCAGGCGTCTCCTTCAGAGTGGAGAGCAGATATTGGCTAGTACGCATGTTGTTACAGTTCCATTTCGACGATTGGAACAGGCTGAAACACCAGCCTGACACAAAAAAAGTGGTTTAGTTTACCAGTGTGGCAAAGATGCCAAAAGAGAGGAGAACAAAATTACCTGGGTTCAAGGGCAAACACTTCAAAACCTGCCCCGGTGACGCGCCAGCGCACGTTAAAATCCAGCAGCCAGACGGCGTATGTTTTTCCTGCTTCCTCTTCTTTACGGTAGGCTGGACGGGGGTCCTGTGCCAGCACTTCGGTGATGAAATTCCGCAAACGAGGATAGCGCTTCTCCATCTGGCTAAGCTGCGAGGCGATCTCAGGGGTAAAAGAGACAGGCATATCAGCCTGCGGTGCATCCTGAGCATAACTTGCGCGCGCGTCCGGGAGCGCTTCCGCGAAGGGCAAATAGGGTTTGATGTCGATAACCGGCGTGCCGTCCACCAGGTCCAGACTGCCTAATTCCAGTATCACCCGATCTTTCTGACAACGTATGCCTTTCAGTTCAACCAGCGACATCCCGATCGGGTTTGGACGGAAGGTCGAGCGAGTCGCAAATACGCCCATTCGCGCATTTCCACCCAGACGAGGAGGGCGCACGGTTGGTCGCCAGCCGCCTTCCATCGTCTGATGAAAGACAAATACCACCCATAAATGGCTAAATGCCTCAAGCCCGCGTACCGCATCGGCCTGGTTGTAAGGCGCCAGAAGATGAAGTTCGCCCCCGCAGCTGGTCACCAGACCCGGCTGGCGAGGCACGGCGAACTTCTCTTTATAGGGAGAGTGGATAACGCCTATCTGCTCAAACTGAAATGCACTCATTTCGCCGTAATGTTAAGCGCAGAACCGATGCAAACCGCCTGACGATAGCAGCCCGGCGTGCCGCTGGTGACTTCACAGCTGTGCAGCAGAACCGCGTTGGCTTTCATTTTGGCAGCGTTAATCTGCATGCGTTTACGCGCTGTCGGGATATTCGGCGGAGAGTCCTGATTGGTTGCCTGACAGGATTCACCGCTTACTTCACCCAGTTCACGGAACGGTTTACCGACGAGTTCGTCAGCTTTCGTGATAATGCGAACCGGCGCAGGGCGAACCACTTTCGGTTTCGCAGGCTCTGTTTTTGGCGGGGTTGCCGTGCTTTGAACAGGTTCAACAGGAGATCTGCTTAGCATAGAACAGCCGCTCAGCATGAGTGCTAAAAGACAGATCGGTAAAGCACGCATAATAATTCCTCAATGGATAATCAAAACGTCAGATATTGAATCAGTTGACTGCACAAATGACAAGACGGGCATAAGCCCGTCCTGATGATATTACACTGAGGTGAGATTACCAGCCTTTAACCGCGCCGCCGTTAAACACTTTGTTGGCTTCCTGGTAAACTTCGTCAGACTGATAAGCCTGTACGAACTTCTTCACGTTTTCCGCGTCTTTGTTGTCTTCGCGAGTCACGATCAGGTTAACGTACGGGGAGTCTTTATCTTCAACGAAGATACCGTCTTTCGCTGGCGTCAGGCCAATCTGGCTGGCGTAAGTGGTGTTGATAACGGCCAGAGCAATCTGCGCATCGTCCAGAGAACGTGGCAGCTGTGGGGCTTCCAGTTCAACAATTTTCAGATTTTTCGGGTTCTCGGTGACATCCAGAACGGTTGGCAGCAGGCCAACACCATCTTTCAGTTTGATCAGGCCCACTTTCTGCAGCAGCAGCAGGGAACGACCAAGGTTGGTTGGGTCGTTAGGCACCGCGACCTGAGAGCCCGGCTGCAGTTCATCCAGTGATTTAATCTTCTTGGAGTAACCGGCAATCGGATAAACGAAGGTGTTACCGACACCCACCAGTTTATAGCCACGATCTTTGATCTGCTGATCCAGATAAGGCTTATGCTGGAAGGCGTTAGCGTCGATATCGCCTTTGCTCAGCGCTTCGTTTGGCAGAACGTAATCGTTGAAGGTCACCAGCTCAACGTCCAGGCCGTATTTCTCTTTCGCCACTTTCTGGGCAACTTCAGCAACCTGCTGTTCTGCACCAACGATAACGCCCACTTTGATGTGGTTTGGATCTTTTTCGTCCTGACCGCAACCCACCAGTGCCAGAGAGCCAATAAGCGCGCCTACTGCTGCAAAGGTCTTTAATTTAAACGCCATGTTTTATCCTTAACTCGTCGAGTTTGTGTTGTGTGTAACGTTATTTGTGAGTAACAGCCCGGACGATGCGATCGCCAGAGAACTGGATTAAGTAAACCAGCACAACCAGCAATACCAGAACGGTATTCATTACGGTAGCGTTATAACCAATATAGCCGTACTGGTAGCCAATCTGGCCTAAACCGCCGGCACCTACGGCACCGCCCATCGCGGAATACCCCACCAGAGTAATAAGCGTAATCGTGGCCGCGTTCACCAGGCCTGGCAGTGCTTCAGGCAGCAGTACCTTGCGGACGATCTGCATAGGTGTTGCGCCCATCGCACGAGAGGCCTCGATCAAACCCGTCGGGATCTCCAGCAGGGCGTTTTCCACCATACGGGCGATAAACGGCGCAGCGCCGACCGTCAACGGAACAATGGCCGCCTGCAGACCGATTGACGTACCAACGATCACGCGGGTAAATGGAATCATCCACACCAGCAGAATAATGAACGGGATGGAACGGAAGATGTTAACCAGTGCAGAGAGCGTACGGTAGAGCTTCGCGTTCTCAATGATTTGACCCGGACGCGTGACATACAGCAGTACGCCGACCGGCAGGCCAATCACAAAACCAAAGAAACCCGATACGAAGGTCATTGCCAGCGTTTCCCAAACGCCGCGAACCAGCAGCCACATCATCGGCTCAGACATAACCCAGTACCTCTACTTTTACGTGGTGTTCTTGCAGCCAGGCGATTGCCGCCTGGGTTTCTTCTTGTGTGCCGTGCATTTCCGTCAGCATGATGCCGAACTTCACGCCACCGGCGTAATCCATCTGGGCGCTGATAATGTTGTTGTTCACGTTAAAGCGACGCGCGGTTTCGGAAAGCAGAGGGGCATCAACGGACTGACCGGTGAACTCCATGCGCAGCATTGGGACACTGTCTGCCGCGGGTTCAGTTTTCAAACGCTCCAGATAATCTTCCGGAATATCCAGGTGCAGCGTCGACTGAATGAACTGCTGCGCCAGCGGGGTCTTCGGATGGGAGAACACTTCGCTGACGGTATCCTGCTCAATCAGTTCACCGTTGCTGATGACCGCCACGCAGTCGCAGATGCGTTTCACCACATCCATCTCGTGCGTAATAAGGAGGATCGTCAGGCCGAGGCGACGGTTAATGTCTTTCAGCAGTTCCAGAATAGAACGCGTGGTAGCCGGATCCAGTGCGCTGGTCGCTTCATCACACAGCAATACCTTAGGATTGCTAGCCAGTGCGCGGGCAATCGCCACACGCTGCTTTTGACCACCAGATAGATTTGCCGGGTAGCTGTCATGTTTGTCACCCAGACCCACGAGGTCGAGCAGTTCGGTAACGCGACGCTTCACTTCTTCTTTCGGTGTGTTGTCCAGCTCCAGCGGCAAGGCGACGTTGCCGAAAACGGTGCGGGAAGCCAGCAGGTTGAAGTGCTGGAAGATCATGCCAATCTGACGACGCGCTTTGGTGAGTTCTTTCTCTGAAAGAGCGGTAAGTTCCTGGCCGCCAACTTCTACGTTACCCTGGGTTGGACGCTCAAGCAGGTTAACACAACGGATCAGCGTGCTTTTACCTGCACCCGATGCGCCAATGACGCCATAAATTTGACCAGCAGGAACATGCAGGCTGACATTGTTCAGCGCCTGAATGGTTCGGTTCCCCTGCTGGAACACTTTGGTGATATTGGAAAGTTTAATCATTAGATTATTTTTATCGTATGTAAGTTAGCCGTGGCATTTTGTTCTGCCAGATACGGGTGATGACCGTAAACAAAACGGATGTTAAGGCATCCAGACGTCTAAATCAATCCAACTCTGTACGATGAGCACTTTATTGCGCTGCGTTTCATGAGATACTAGCTCAACAGGCCTTTTTCAGGAGCAAACCGGTGGCAAAATCAGTACCCGCAATTTTTCTCGATCGTGATGGCACTATTAATGTGGATCACGGTTATGTCCATGAGATTGATGAGTTCGAATTTATCGAAGGCGTTATAGAGGCAATGCGCCAGCTGAAAGAGATGGGCTACGCGCTGGTGGTCGTAACGAACCAGTCTGGTATTGCGCGAGGTAAATTCACCGAAGCGCAATTCGAGACGCTGACAGAATGGATGGACTGGTCGCTGGCGGATCGCGGGGTCGATCTTGATGGCATTTATTATTGCCCACACCACCCTCAGGGAACCGTAGAAGCGTATCGCCAGACCTGTGATTGCCGTAAACCGCATCCGGGAATGTTTATCTCCGCGCAAGAGTTTCTGCACATCGATATGGCCGCTTCTTATATGGTGGGCGATAAACTGGAAGATATGCAGGCAGCTGCAGCTGCAGGTGTGGGGACAAAAATATTAGTGCGCACGGGTAAGCCTGTTACGCCAGAAGCTGAAAATGCCGCGGATTGGGTGATTAATAGCCTGGCCGATCTGCCAAAAGAGATTAAAAAGCACCAAAAATAGCCGTTCTGGTGAAAAGGTGAGCGGTCGAAATAAAAATGCATATTTCCACTTGTCATTCCTCGGCAGCTCCCTATAATGCGCCTCCATCGACACGGCAGATGTGAATCACTTC
>NZ_JTLF01000019.1:0-18122 GCF_000798855.1 Enterobacter sp. ZOR0014
ACTCCACTTCCTGGCCCGCGTCGTTGATTTTGTACCACTTGAATTCAGCCGATTTCAGGGTCTGGCCGGTGGTCACCGCCTTGTACAGGTACGGGCTGGAGGAGTCGATTTCCTTGGTAAACAGGAACGGCGTGTGGATACGCGTGCCGGTCAGCTTGCCGGTGTTGTTGTCGGTTGGGATGTACAGGTTATGCTCCTGCGCCACCACTTCGATGCTGCCCTCGCGATCCTTAACGTCCACGGACCCTTTGATGTCCGCGCCGCCGTCGTCCTTGAGCCACAGATAAACAGGAATTGCCATGTTATTTCTCCATTTCATTTTTTAATGCGCCATCATCCTGCGATGACGCATGGGTTTTGCCTGGCAGCTGGCAGGCGTTCGCCTGCGGCACCAGGCTGATTTCGACACGACGGTTCAGCGCCCGGCCTTCCGTCGTGTCGTTGGTTGCGATTGGGCGGCTTTCGCCATAGCCCTGCACCGCAAAACAGCTTTCCGGCACGTCACCGGTATCGCGCATCCAGTCGCGCACCGATTCCGCGCGCTTAAGGGAAAGCACCTGGTTGGATTTATCGTCACCAGTGCTGTCGGTGTGACCGGCTACAACGATGAGCCAGCCGGGTTTGGCCTTGATGCCCACCAGCGAGTTCACCAGCAGCTTCGTGGAACCCGGTTTCAGCGCCCATTTGCCGGTATCGAACAGCGACATGCTGTCGAGGCGGACGGTCTGCGGCCCCTGCACGACTTTGTGAATTACCGGACGCGGCGGCGGTGGTGCCCAGTCGTTAATGGCCGCTTCAACCAGGGGTAACAGCCGCATTCCCTGGTACAAACCCAGCCCGTATCGCTGCGGCTCACCGCGGCGCTGCCAGTCGTCAAGCAGACGGCTGTCTGCACGAAGGCGCTGCTGGGCCTGCTGCTTCGGCGCAGGCGGCGTGCCGCTGAGACGGTGATAGACGGTCAGGTGGTCTCCCACGCTGCGGACAAGGCGCTGGTTGTTGATAAAGGAGGCCAGCATGGCCAGTGCGAGAAACACAAAGCAGACCGCTCCGGCCAGCCGGAGATCCTTCATCCGGCGGCTCACACCGTGACGGCGGGGCAGCGACACCAGCACCACGTCCGGCAGCGGCAGCAGATCATTCACTGCACCACCCGGCGGAGACAGCGTGGTTGTCCCTGCTATCTGAAGTGACCAGAGGTTTTCCGGTATACCGGCGACAGGCGTCAGACAGACGCCGACAGCGCAGAAACTGCAGGCAGGAAGCTCCCCCTGCCGGGCGCGAAGCGGCTTGAAGAGAAGCGAATCACTCAGCCTGAGCACGTTGTCAAGCCACAGCACAGCCGCCAGACGGGCATCATCTCCTGCCGCTTCCTGCTGCCAGCCCGTCACTGACAGGGCAACATGACCATTCTGCCGCACCTGCACACCCGGCAGGTCAGGCGTGACGGTATACCACAGCGCCTCATCCGGATGATGAACAGGCGGTGACACCCAGACTGCGCTCCAGACGGGTGGCAGGCCGCTCAGCGATACCCGGCACTGGACGATACTGCGCCGCCAGCGCCGAAGCGCCTGCGCACACGATTCTTCCGAGCCGTGCTGTTCCGGCGTCAGCGCCAGCATCACCGAAACCTGCGACACCAGCGCCGGGCGGACCGCGGCCAGATGCTGCGCCAGCAGCGGCAGTTCTTCGGCATTTTGTACCCGCAGATACCAGCCGTGGCGGGTTTCACGCCAGACTGTGTCACCGGAAAACAGGGAGGCGGTATCGCCGCAGACCAGCACCACCGCCCCCTGAAAATCGTCCGGCGGCAGGCTGTGCTCCATTATCGCGTCACTGACCGCCCGGCTGCGCTTTTGCTGCCGCCACTGACACCAGAGTGCCACGCCGCCCGCCAGCAGAATACCCAGGCTTAGCGTGATACGACTTCCGACCGAAAGCGGCCAGAAGCCCAGCACCAGCCACAGCGCCAGAAGAAGAGCTAACGGCGTCATTAAACTACGGGTGAGTTCACGCATCCGTTATCCCTGCCCTGCGATCCGGGCCACCATCTGTGCCAGGGATGACGAGAAGATAAGCCACATCGCCGCCAGCACAACAATGCCTGCTGTCCAGCCCAGCCAGTACACCCGCCATCCGCTGCGCAGGCGCGATGCCCGCACCACCACCGGCGCGTCCTCCGTCAGCGCAAACGGCGGGACGCACTCGCTGAGTGTACGCACCACGTCTTCCCGCCGCTCGTCATCCTGCTCGCGGTACTGGCCGACAAAGCCCAGTTGCAGGGTCCGGTACAGGCAGGTCAGCACCGCCACATCCGGCGCGGGCTCACGCAGAACGGTGCGGATAAGCTCCCACAGCTCCTCCCCGGCATTCAGGGTGCTGAAAAAGCGCGCCTGGAGCGGATCCCTGCGCCATTTGCGGTAACCATCGTCCTGCCTGTCGCGGTTCAGCACGCTCTCATCCAGCAGCGCGCAGTAAGCGTACAGCATGCGATCGCAGGCGGCGGCGCTATATCCCCTGTCCGTTAACGCCTCGCGGGCCTCCGCCACCCAGCGGCAGGCCCGGCGGTAAAGCGCATCACCGTCCTGAATCTCCTGCCCACTGCGCAGTTGGCTGACCATCAGCCAGCCCGGATAAAACGTTTTATTGATTAAATCCAGATCCATCGTATTCATGAGCGCAGCACCGCAAACAGTTCCAGCTTCACGTCACCGAGCGACTCCGGCGTGTAGAAGGTGCAGTTTCCTGCTTCCAGCATCGCGCGGGCCGCCGCAGTGGAAAGGTCGAGCGCAAAATACTGGTTTTCCAGGCGCACCGGGATAGCCGCCGGGACATGGCTCAGCGGTTTAATCACCATCCCGCTCAGGGCAATATTGACGACTTCAGATACATCGTCATGGCTGCCCGCCTTGCACAGCTGAGGGAAACGCGTCTGCAGCTCATGGTTCGGCATGGAGGAGCGCACCGAGAGATAGAAATCCGCCCCTTCACGCAGCCGCGCGTCGTGCAGTCGCCCGCGCCAGATTTCCCTGTCCTCACCCTGCTCAAGCACGATGGCAACAACGCGAGACGGCAGGCTGGCTTCCAGCAGCCGGTCCAGCAGGGTAAACAGCGGCGGAAAGACCTGCTCGGGCGCGTCATGCTGGTAAAGCGGAATATCGTCGGCGTTATGTTCGAGAGAAAAAGTCAGCAGGCTGCCGGCAAGCCTTGCCAGCTCCCGGTACAGCAGTTCGGGATGGCGGGACGGCGACTGGTGCAACTCCGTCAGCACTGGCTCCGCGCTGTTGAGCGCATTCAGCAGCCAGAATAGGGAAACATCCGCCACCACGAAGTCCGCCATCCGTTCATTGCTTTCCCGTCGCATCGCCATCAGGCGCTTGCGGCGAGCCTGCAGGCGGTGCAGGAGATCGCCCAGTTCGCTGACCAGCGTGGGGCTTGCCGACAGCGACAGCATCGGGGGAATAAAACGCCGATCCAGGCCCCACTGTCCCTGCGCATCACGGGTAACTCTCGCCACCGGGCAGGTCAGGTATGCCGCATTTTCCTGGGTGGAGAGACGCAGCGTGAGCGCATGGCGCAGTACAGCCAGATCGCTGCGCTCATGGCCAGCCAGCTCCTGTACCGTTACCCGCTCCGACTGCCAGCGACGTGGACGGGCGCTGTCGCAACCGTCATCCAGGTTGCCGCCGTTCGCGCTGAGGAGCGGCAGGCACAGCAGCACTTCAACGCTCTCCAGCCCGGTCGCGGATAAATCACATACCGGTGGCAGGTTATCCGCAAGATCCGTATCGATCAGCGTTCCATCCGCAAAGCGTACCGCCAGACGGACGGCGTTAAGCCGTGAGAGTGTGAGCGCGCTATCATCGAACTCCGCACAAAGCACGCCCCAGGGGTGCGCCAGCGCCATTCTTGAGACGGCATCCGCAACGTGTGCGTCCCAGCGAGACTGCTGCTGGAACTGCTGCGGGGCCAGAAAGGCCCCGTCTTCCCATAACGGGCGAAAGATTTTCATCCCTGCTCCCGCCTCACGCTTTCGCTTTCGGCATCTGGCTGACCAGAGACAGATTCACGTCCATCCCTTCCACCTGGAAGTGCGGCACCGCATACAGACGCACGCGGAAGAAGCCCGGGTTGTCCTCGATGTCTTCCACTACCACCTTCGCGTCGCGCAGCGGGTGTGAGGCCTGCAGCTCGTCGCCCGGATCGGTCATTTCCGTCACCAGTCCTTTCACCCAGGTATTCAGCTCAAGTTCCAGCAGACGACGATCTTTCGTCGTGCCGATGTTTTCGCGCTGAATCAGCTTCAGATAGTGCGCAATGCGTGACAGTAGGAAGAGGTATGGCAGGCGCGCGTTAATGCGGCTGTTGGCGGTCGCATCCGCGGTGTCGTACAGCGCGGGTTTCTGGGTGGAGTTCGCCGAGAAGAAGCACGCGTAGTCACGGTTCTTGTAGTACGACAGCGGAATAAAGCCCAGGTTGGCAAACTCGAACTCGCGGGTTTCCGGGATCATCACCTCAGACGGGATTTTTACCTGATTGCCGGTACCGAGGTCATACAGGTGGATCGGCAGATCTTTCACCGCGCCGCCCGCCTGCGGGCCGCGAATTTGCACGCACCAGCCGTTGTTGATGAAGCTCTTCACCATGTTGGAGGCAAAGGCAAACGACGCGCTGGTCCACAGATACTTCTCATGATCCGGGCCCTTCACCTGCTCAACATAGTTGAAGCTGCGAACCGGCACAGTATCTGGACCATACGGCAGACGGCCCAGCACGCGCGGCATCACCAGCCCGATGTAGCGGGAATCGTCGGTGTCGCGAAAGGATTTCCACTTGATGTATTCGGCACGATCGAAGTAGTTACCGATATCTTTGATCGCGGCCACCTCTTCCATCGAATCCTTCAGGAAGAATGTCGGACCGACGGAGCCGATAAACGGCATATGTGCCGCGGCAGACACTTTGGAGATGTTGCGCAGCAGCGCCACGTCCTGCGGGCTGGCATCGAACTCATAAGAGGAGATCACTGAACCGATTGGCTCGCCGCCCGGGGTATCATACTCGGCGGTGTAGGTGTGCCAGTAGAGTCCGCTCTGGATTAGTTCGGGCGCGTCCTCAAAGTCCTGGCGTAAATCCTCTTTTGAAACATCCAGGATTTCGGTTTTCACGTTCTGGCGGTAGTCGGTGTTATCCACCAGCTGCTTCAGGCCGCGCCACAGGGATTCCACCTTCTGGAATTCAGGGTGGTGCATCACCGCGTCAAGCTGGCGGCTAATCTGATAGTCCAGCTCAGCAATGTGATGGTCTATCAGCGTTTTGTCGAGCTTCTCAACCTTCTGGCCGGATTTGAGGATGCAGTCCATAAAGACCTGCATCGCGGCGGTCAGACGTTCGCCTGCCGGGGCTTCGGAAAGTGCGGCATCGTCCAGAAACGCGTTGATATCGCCCAGGCTTGACGCGGGTGTAAGATTAATTTTATCGAACAACGAAGCGTAAACGCTCTCTTTTTCCAGTACCGTGGTTTGCCCCTGAGCAGGACCAGTTTCAGTATTTACAGACATCAGCATTCTCTCGGTTAATCCATTAAAAGACATGCCCGAATGTTATTTCGGAGCAAGCGCACTCATTTCGTCACGTAATTCCTGGGACAAAGCCGGATCCTTAAGGATTTTCTCGAGCTCTTTTCTGAAAGTGGCGTTATCAAGCAGGTTGGATTTGAGATCGCGTAATAAATTACGCATCGCCAGCATGGCGCGCAGCTGAGGGATCTGGCGTGCAACCTGCTCTGGCTCGAAGTCTTTCATATCGGAGAAGCTCAGCCTGACACTTTCTTCTGAACCATCGCCTGCCAGCGTATTCTGTACCGTGAGATTCACTTCCGGGTTAAATTCTGAAAGTACACTGTTAAGGTTATTTTTATTGACGTTGATTTTTTCTCGTTCAGATAATGGCCGAGTTTCCTTTCCATTACTGAAATCGCCGACAGTAAGTAGCTTCAACGGCAATTCGACTTTCTTTTGCGCGCCCCCAGTATGCAGACTTAATTTTAAATTAATACGTGCCTTAGGCACTTCGTTCTGGAACGTATCGGCCATAGCGATCCCTTTCCCTG
Organism: Enterobacter sp. ZOR0014; assembly: GCF_000798855.1. Classification (NCBI taxonomy): domain Bacteria; kingdom Pseudomonadati; phylum Pseudomonadota; class Gammaproteobacteria; order Enterobacterales; family Enterobacteriaceae; genus Enterobacter; species Enterobacter sp. ZOR0014. The sequence continues at coordinate 6,113 of NZ_JTLF01000019.1, forward strand.
AAGAATGAATAGTTGAGTAGATGGACGTTTATTTACAAAGGCATGTTAGAATAAAGCATAAACAAAAATCAAGACACCATATTTAAAGTCCAATTTAAGACACTTATTAATCATTTTCCTGGAAATATACAAATAATGAATACTAAAAAGGCACTTCAGAGATGAAGGAGCAACCATTTCCTACTAAAAAACAGGCCTATTATCTAATCAAATAATAATGAGTAAATTCATAGTGAATTTTTATAATTCATTGCTTCCCGTTAAAGCAATCAATAAACCATGATTATTACTAATCATTGAAACATTCATATTAATCAGAATTTGCATTGAGTTTATTTTGTTACAGACCGTCTTGGCGAAACAGTCCATTTCTGGACATAATGGTGAAACTGGCGCTGCAAAGCGCCAGCTTTGGGTTTAGCGATGGTTACCTTGCGTTAACAGGCAACCGGTACTCATCAGTGCTTCTCAATATACATCGTCCGGCTATACGCCACGTCTTCCGGGTTATTAATAGGATAGCCTTTCACCCACGGCTTAATCAGGCGGCCATTGGTGTACTGATAAATCGGCGCGATAGGCGCTTTCTCCGTGAGGATTTTTTCCGCCATGTTGTAGTCCGTATTGCGCGCTTTCGCCGTGGTTTCCAGCGTCGCCTGGTGGATAATTTTATCGTAGGCCGGGTCGTTGAAACGCGAGATGTTACCGCTGTGGGTTGAGGTCAGCAGCGAAAGGAAGGTCGATGGCTCGTTGTAATCGCCCACCCAGGAGGCGCGGATCACGTCAAAGTTACCGGTATTACGGCTGTCAATATACGTTTTCCACTCCTGGTTTTGCAGTTTGACATCCACACCGAGATTTTTCTTCCACATGGACGCCACCGCGATGGCAATCTTCTGATGATTTTCTGAAGTATTGTACAGCAGGGTCAGCTTCAGCGGACGCTGAGGGCCATACCCCGCGGCCTGCAGCAAGGTTTTCGCCTGGGCGTTCAGCTCCTGCTGCGACATCTGTTCAAATGGCGAGGCCTCCGGGGTGAACCCGGCCGTCACGTCAGGCGTGAAGTGCCATGCGGGCTTCTCTCCCGTGCCTAACACTTTTTCCGCCATAATGCGGCGATCGATGGTCATGCTCAGCGCCAGGCGAACGCGGGAGTCGGCCGTTGGGCCCTTTTGCGTATTGAACGCATAGTAATACGTGCCCAGCTGAGGCGGTGTGTAAACCTGTCCCGGAATATCCTTCAGGAGCTTCTGATACATGTTTTTTGGGAACGATTCGGTAATATCAATATCACCCGCCAGATAACGTTTGGTGGCCGATGATTCCTGGTTAATCGGTACGAAGGTGACCTTTTGCAGGACGGTTTTTGCATTGTCCCAGTAGTGGGTATTGGGGACGACAACCAGTTTTTCATTCACCACGCGGTCATTCAGGACATAGGCACCATTGCCGACCAGAGATCCCGCACGGGTCCACTCTTTACCACTTTCTACGTTGGCTTTTTGCACCGGGTAGAAGGCAAAGTTAGCCGTCAGATTACTGAACCACGGCAGCGGTTTGTCCAACTGGACGCGTAATGTTCTGGCATCGACCGCCGTTACGCCAAGCGTATCGGGTGCAGCTTTACCATCAATAATGGCCTGCGCGTTGTTGATACCCGCCAGGGCAGCAAACCAGGCAAACGGAGAGGTCGTTTTCGGATCAACCAGACGCTGCCAGCTGTAGACAAAATCCTGGGCGGTGACAGGCGAACCGTCGGACCACTTCGCGTTATCGCGTAGGGTAAATGTCCAGATGCGGTTATCGTTGCTCTGCCAGCGCGTTGCCACTCCCGGCGTCAACTCCCCTTTCTCATTCTGATTCACCAGACCTTCGAAGAGATCGCGAATCACCTGAATCTCTGGCAGCCCCACCGCTTTTGCCGGATCGAGTGAAGCCGGTTCGTCTTTAATGTGTCTGACCAGCTCCTGTTTTTGCGCCAGTGCCGTACCCTGTGGCACATCCGCAGCGAAAGAGAGTGAAGAGAGTCCGCACAGGCACAGTGCGGCAAAAAGACGCGAAACAGGATGCTTCATAAGATCCCCTTTAATGAATTCAGGTAACAAGCAGATGCGTAATTATTTGTTTCGACAAAAAGAAATGCAAATAACTTACTCCCGAATAGTGATTTAAGGCAATTCTCAACCATTTCGGAAACTATTTGATTAACCGCGTGTTTTGCACAACACTGCGAGTAGTGATCTTTTTATCAGGATTTCGTATGACAACCACCCGACCGAGAGCGGAACGCGGCGCCTTTCCGCCGGGCGCTGAGCAATATGGCCGCTCATTTTTAGGCGCATCGTTGATCTGGTTCCCCGCCCCCGATGCCGACCGCGACAGCGGCTTGATTCTTGCCGGCACGCACGGTGACGAAAACTCCTCCATCGTGACGCTTTCATGCGCGCTGCGGACACTAACGCCCTCATTACGGCGTCATCACGTGATTCTGGCGGTTAACCCGGACGGCTGTCAGCTCGGTCTACGCGCCAATGCGAGAGGCGTGGACTTAAATCGTAATTTCCCGGCAGCAAACTGGCGCGCCGGAGAAACCGTTTATCGCTGGAACAGCTCCGCCGAGGAGCGTGATGTGGTTCTGCTGACGGGAGATAAACCGGGCTCGGAGCCTGAAACCCAGGCGCTGTGCCAGCTCATCCATAAGATCCACCCTGCATGGATTGTCTCTTTCCACGATCCGCTGGCGTGTATTGAAGATCCGCGTCACTCCGAGCTGGGCGCCTGGCTGGCGGAAGCATTTGCCCTGCCACTCGTTACCAGCGTCGGCTATGAAACGCCAGGATCATTCGGTAGCTGGTGCGCCGATTTGAGCCTGCCCTGCATTACCGCTGAATTCCCGGCGATCTCGTCCGACGAAGCCAGCGAAAAGTACTTAAAAGCCATGATGGAGCTTTTACGCTGGCAGCCTCAGAGATGAAGCACGCCGCCGGTAAAATTAAGCGCGGGTGACACATCAACCGCCAGCCACGTCGGGCCATCCAGATCCGCGAAACGGACCTGATTAACCAGCGGTAGCGCCGCACCGATCGCCCGGGACGTGCAGAGCATGCAGCCCAGCATCAGCGCAAATCCCTGCGCCCGGGCCTCTTCCGCCAGGGCCAGCGCCTCTGTCAGGCCGCCGGTCTTGTCGAGCTTAATATTGACCATCTCATAGCGCCCCTGAAGGTCGCTCAAACGTTCCCGGGTATGGCAGCTTTCATCCGCGCAGACGGGCAATGGATGGATAAAATTATTCAGCGCCACATCATCTTCTGCTGGCAGAGGCTGCTCCAGCATGGCGACCCCCAGGTCGGCCAGCAGCTGACATCGTGCGGCCAGCCCTTCCGGGTGCCAGGATTCGTTGGCGTCAACAATGAGCGTGGCGGCGGGAACCGCTGAGCGAATAGCGACCATTCGCTCGCTGATCAGGCGATCGTCGAGTTTCACTTTCAATAGCGTTGCCCCGGCGTCATAGAGCGCTTTTGCGCTGGCGGCCATCTGTTCCGGCTCACCAATTACCACCGTTTGCGCGGTAACCACCGATTCCGGCAGCACCACGCCCAGCAATGACGTCAGCGATGTTTGCTGTTTCGCCGCTTCCAGGTTCCAGAGCGCACAATCAATGGCGTTGCGCGCGGCCCCGGCGGGTAAACGTTGCTGGAGCGCCTCGCGAGTGAGTCCGGTTTGCAGGTCCGGAACCAGCGTCATGATATGCGCCATGACCGACGCGAGGCTTTCCCCATAGCGTGGATAAGGCGTGCATTCACCCACGCCTTTAAAACCGTCCTCTTCGATTTCAACGACCACCACGCTGGCTTCGCTTCGGCTGCCGCGAGAGATCACAAACGGGGTATGCAATGGCCAGGCTTCTTCATAGACCTTAACGCTTCTCATCACTGACTCCTTGCGGCCCGGAAAGGCGAAAAAATTGGTTTGCCGTGTTATCTGCTGATGGCATACACTAGCCCCGACGTTAACTATATGTAAACAGGAAGATATCTATGTCACAACTCGTTCATTTCCAGGGCAACCCGGTTGCTGTTGCAGGTTCCATTCCGCAGGCTGGCAGCAAAGCGCAGGCTTTTACTCTGGTGGCTAAAGATCTGTCTGACGTCACACTGGCTCAGTTTGCGGGTAAACGCAAAGTGCTGAACATTTTCCCAAGCATTGATACCGGCGTTTGCGCTGCCTCCGTGCGTAAATTCAACCAGCTGGCCACCGAAATGGACAACACCGTGGTGCTGTGCATTTCCGCTGACCTGCCGTTCGCCCAGTCCCGCTTCTGCGGCGCTGAAGGCCTGAGCAACGTTATCACCCTCTCCACCCTGCGTAGCCCGGATTTCCTCGAAAAATACGGTGTTAGCATCGCGGAAGGTCCACTGAAAGGTCTGGCTGCACGCGCTGTACTGGTTATTGATGAAAACGACACTGTCCTTTTCAGCGAACTGGTTAACGAAATTACGACCGAGCCGGATTACACCGCCGCACTGGACACGCTTAAAGCATAACAGTGACTTAGCAATTTATACTGCGTTTTCAAAACCTCGCGATGGCGGGGTTTTTTATTACCCACACGCTGAATCGTTAAAGCATAAATATGATAACTTCACAGTATTTATGCAAATAAATATCAGCAACTCAACAATAACGCGATCTTTCCCACATAATACTGGTTAATATTTATCATCTTCGCCCTCAGTGAAGCCCATCACATTTCCCTTTACGTCAAAACATTAGATTTGCTTACGAAAGCAAATAATCGTTTCAGCAAAAAGGGATCAAAATGAAAATAAAACTGGCTTTAACGCTCCTTGCGGTACTGGTTTCGGGTCACGTCGCCGCAAAAACCTGGGTGCTGACCAGCGCTGAAAGCGGCGTAGAAAAAGGAAACTGGAAGATTTCCAGCGATGAGCTGAAAATTAACGACCGGACGTTCAGCATTGAGCAGAAAGTGTTGCACGGCGGAAAGCAGGAAGGCAGTAAAGTTATCATTATCAGCAGTAAAAACGGTCTGACAATTACCCTCAGCCCGACGCGCGGAATGAATCTTCTGCATGTGGAAGGTTTTGGTACCCGACTGGGGTGGAATTCTCCCGTTAAAGAGGTGGTTAACCCAGCGTATATAAATCTGGAAAGCAGAAACGGCCTCGGCTGGCTGGAAGGATTCAATGAGATGATGGTCCGCTGTGGTTATGAGTGGACGGGACATCCGGTCACGGCTGACGGCCAGATTTATACGCTTCACGGCAAGGCCGGTAATACCCCGGCTTCTCAGGTCGAAGTTGACGTCGCGGATACCGCCCCGTATGAAATTCGTATTCGCGGGTTAATCAAAGAGAGCACGTTTAAAAAAGCGGATCTGCAAACCATGACCGAACTGCGTTACGTTCCAGGAACTAACCAGTTCAGCCTGCATGATGTCCTGACAAACCATGCCGATTACCCTCATGACTATCAAATCATCTATCACAGTAACTTCGGGACGCCGATCCTCGAAGAAGGTGCACGCTTCCTTGCTCCGGCGATAAGCGTGAGCCCCTTCAACGATTACGCTAAAGCGGGCGTAGACAACTGGCAAACCTATGCCGGGCCGACAAAAGGCTTTGATGAGATGGTCTTTAACATCAAACCGCTTGCGGACAACAACCACGAAACCCTCGCGGCGGTGGTCAACAAAGCCGGCGATAAAGGCGCGTCAATTCAGTTTGATACACGCCAGCTACCCGTGCTGACCTTATGGAAAAATACCGATACGCCAAAACAGGGGTACGTTACGGGGATTGAGCCGGGTACGAGCTACGCCTACCCCGTGACCATAGAACGTGAGCAGAAACGGGTTAAGCAATTACAGCCTGGAGCCAGCGCGCAGTTTGATCTCACCTATACCCTGCTTCATAGCCCACAACAGGTGAAAGAGGTTGAAAACAGGATTGCGGCCATTCAGGGAGAGACAAAAACAGAAATCGTGACCACACCGCTGGCGAAGGAATAAACATTAAAAAAGCCTCTTTACAGAGGCTTTTTGCTATTCGTCACCTTTCTTATGATTCAAACCATACTCACGCAGCTTATTCGCAATCGCGGTATGCGATACGCCAAGCCGTTTTGCCAGTTTGCGAGTACTTGGATAGCTGCGATAAAGCTGCGTCAGGACGGAGCGTTCAAAGCGACTGGTAATATCATCCAGCGACCCTTCCATCGCCTCTTCACCTACCGATACCGTTCCGGCGTCGTAATCAGGCAGCAGAATATCCTGCGGACGCAGTTCATACCCTTCAAGCTGGGTAAGTGCACGATAAACGGCATTTTTAAGCTGACGGATGTTGCCCGGCCAACCGTAGCGCATTAACACCGTGCCGAGATCGGCAGAAAGCTTCGGACGCGGGACGCCCTGCTCGTCGGCAAAGCGGGCGACAAACAGTTCCGTTAACGGCATGATGTCCTGCGGACAATCGCGCAGCGGTGGAATGTTCAGCGTAAGGACGTTAAGGCGGTAATAGAGATCCTCGCGAAATATCCCCTTTTGCACCAGTTCCACCAGGTTTTTCTGGGTGGCACAGATGACGCGCACGTCCACATGCACCTCATGATCTTCACCAACGCGGCGGAAGGTTCCGTCGTTCAGGAAACGCAGCAGCTTGGCCTGCATGCGCGGCGACATTTCACCGATCTCATCCAGCAGCACGGAGCCGCCGTTAGCCTGCTCGAAGAACCCTTTCTTGCCTTCCGGCGCGTGTCCAAACAGTTCGCTTTCGACAGCATCTTCCGGGATAGAGGCGCAATTAAGTGCCAGATACGGTTTTGCCGCACGCGGGCTTGCCAGATGCACAGCGTGAGCCAGCAGATCTTTCCCGGTACCGGTATCACCAGTAATCAGCAGCGGCGCGGTCAGGCTGGCGAGCTTGCGCGCCTGGTCAACCACATGACGCATTTTCGGGCTGACGGCAATAATCTGGCTGAATGCGCCGACATCCTGGCTGGAGAGGTTTTGCAGCTGGCGGCCCATACGTAACGTCGAGCGCAGCATGATCACGGCACCGGTCAGTACGCGGGTGTCGCTTTCCCCTTTCAGATAAACCGGTGTGATCTCCATCAGGAAATTCTGCCCGTTTATCACTACATGCTCGCTGTGGGTATTCTGCGGGTTGCTGTCCAGCCAGCGCTGGAAGTTAAAACCCGGGACCAGCTGTGCGGCATGTTGATTGCTGAGCTTCTCCTGGCTCTGTGCAAATAGCTGACAGCTTGCGTGGTTAACGCGCTCGACTTTACTTTTCAGATCCAGAGAGAGGAACGGTTCAGGCATGGCTTCCAGCAGCGCGCTCAGTGCCAGGTGCTCTCGCTCGGAGGGCATCCAGGGGATAGTGCGCACATCCGTAACGCCAGCGATACGGCGGATTTCCGCCATCAGACTGCTAAAGGTATTGAATTCAATTTCGGCAAAATTGAGGTAAATTCGCCCGACAGGATCGATCTCAATGCCACGTAAATCAATGCTACGTAAAACAAGAAGATCGAGTAACTCGCGGGTCAGACCGAGACGGTCTTCACAGAAGACTTCAAGACGCATGGGAAATTCACCGTTTTAAGCCAGTAACGTTAAAATGATATGTCAGAACACGGTGAACCGGAAGATGGCTGTCAACAAATATTGACAGCCAGCACAATAAGTGAACAAAACCTCACGGAGCAGGTTTTTTATTGAGCGTCTCTTTAAGCTGGCCGATCAGTTCGCGTCGAAAATCCCCCAGCCGTGGCTTATCGCCATCGATCCACGGCAACGGTCGGCACACTTCCATCGCCTTGATACCCAGACGCGCCGTCAGTAAACCCGCGCCAATACCCTGCGCAGCGCGAGCCGAAAGACGCGCAGCCAGATCCTGCGACATCCAGTCCATGCCCACTTCACGCACCAGTTCGCTTGCACCAGCAAAGGCGATATTGAGTAACACCAGCTTGAACAGTCTGAGTCGACTGTAGTAACCCAGCTCGATACCGTAGAGATGAGCGATACGGTTAATCAAACGCAGGTTACGCCAGGCGATAAACGCCATATCCACCAGCGCCAGCGGGCTGACGGCAATCATCAGCGTGGACTCTGCCGCAGAACGGCTAATCTCGCGTCGCGCCTGGGCATCCAGTACCGGCTGAACCATATGGGAATAGAGCGTTACCACTTCCCGGTCATTCTGCGTTTCATGGATGGCGGCATACCAGCGCTGAAGCGCCGGATGCGACTGATCGATACCGGCCTGGCTGGCCAGTTTCTCACAAAACGCGCGGCCTTTGCCGGTTCCGTGGCTGTGGAGGAGATCCCGCGCTTCATCACGCTCATGCGCGCGCTGTCGCAGACGCCAGAGACGTCGCCACTCCGTCGCAACAGACCCCACGCCCGCGCCAACAATCAGCGCACCTGCGGCACATCCGCCCAGTGCGACCCAGTCCTGCGTTTGCCAGGCGTTCATCGCCCACTGGACGCCCTGCCCGACCACGCTGACGCCGAACAGTGCCAGACCGGCGGTGACCATTCTGCGCCACACACTGCGTTTTGGACGCAAAGCGGCCTCCACGACCGCCTCCGCTGGCCCCTCCTCAACCGCGGGATCGTCCGGCAGTGCCGGGGCAAAGTTGTCTGCCTGCGTACCGCTGAACGTCTGCGCCGTTTTAAACGCTTCGCGATCCGCCTGCTCAAGCGTTCCGGTAAAATCTATGCGTGGTTTTAACGGTTCCGTCATCGCAATTTATCTCCAATCAAAAACTCCAGCGCCGCATCCAGACGGATGTGTGGTAACGGCCGATCGACGCTCATGGCCTGAGGGCGGAAGGCTTCAAACTGGAAACCCTGGCTCTGCCAGAAGGCCTGGCCCGGCAGCCTGGCAGGCACTTCGCCCGGGTAGACCGTAAGCGGCTCACCGTCGCTGAGGCGATTCCCGCGCAATGCCGGTATTTTCTCGCCGTTGAGATCAATCAGCCCGCTCTGCGTCGCCTGGACGGAGGCCAGCCCAAGACAATCCATGCTAATCCCTTCAAACGCGGCATTTTGCCACGCATCCTGCACTAGCTGCTGCAGCAGAGAAACCATGTTGGCATGCTGATCGACCGTCACGTGATCGGCTTTCGTGGCTGCGAACAGCAGCTTATCGATCACCGGCGAGAAAAGACGACGGAACAGCGTCCGCTGCCCGTAGTGAAAACTCTGCATCAGCTGGGTCAGCGCGAGGCGCATATCGTTAAATGCCTGCGGCCCGCTGTTAAGCGGCTGCAGGCAATCTACCAGCACAATCTGGCGGTCGAAACGCAAGAAGTGGTTTTTATAAAATCCTTTGACCACTTTTTCGCAGTAGTAATTGTACCGCTCGCGCAGCATCCCGGCGTTCGTGTGTTTACCGGCCTGGGCCAGCTTCGATTCACCGGCGCCGTCCACATCTGGCCAGGGGAAGAACTGCAGCGCGGGCGCTCCGGCTAAGTCCCCCGGCAAGACAAAACGACCCGGCTGGATGAAGTGCAGCCCTTCCTGTTTGCACTGATGAAGATAGTCCGTCCAGGCCTCGGCAATCGCCGCCAGACGGTTTTCATCCGCTGGTGCCAGCGGATCCAGGCCTTCACACAGCGCTCGCCATTTCGTTGACCACGCAGCGCGTTGTCCCTGCAGCAACCCTGTCATCTGACGGGACCAGCTGAGGTAGTCCTGTGCCAGCATCGGCAAATCGAGCAGCCATTCGCCCGGGTAATCGACGATTTCCAGATACAGGGTGGAGGTATCCTTGAAGTGGCGCATCAGGGATTCATTTGAGCGGAAACGCAGCGCAAGGCGAATTTCACTCACCCCTCGCGTCGGCGTCGGCCACGTGGGCGGATCCCCGTACAGTTGTGCCAGCCCTTCGTCATAGGTAAAACGAGGAATGCCAAAATCGCGCTGAGGGACGCGCTTAACGCCCAGCAGACGCTCTTCTCTTACGGCGCTGAGCAACGGCAGGCGCGCTCCGGCGTGCAGGTTCAGGAGCTGGTTTACCATCGCCGTTATGAATGCCGTCTTGCCGCTGCGGCTTAGCCCGGTGACGGCCAGGCGCAGATGTCGGTCAACGCCACGGTTCACCAGTGAATTGAGTTCGTTCTTAAGTCGCTTCATCGCCATCCTTCATTGCCCGGAAGCCTGGAATGCATGGCTTCAGAATACAATAAATGGGGGCAGATCGTTGATTATCAATTCTTATTTATTGCTATTGCCGTTTTCTCTCCAGTAAGATGAGCGGCATTGCTGTCAGTCCGGAGTGAGTAAGGTGTATGTCACCCACCATCTATGATATCGCACGGGTTGCGGGCGTATCGAAATCAACCGTATCCCGCGTTCTGAATAAACAAACGAATATATCCCCCGAAGCACGTGACAAAGTGCTGAAGGCGATAGACGAATTAAATTATCAGCCCAACAAACTGGCCCGCGCACTGACCTCTTCTGGCTTTGATGCCATTATGGTTATTTCGACCCGCTCGACCAAAACCACAGCCGGTAACCCTTTTTTCTCTGATGTTCTTCATGCGATTACAACAAAAGCGGAAGAAGAAGGTTTTGACGTTATTTTGCAAACATCCAAAAGCAGCGAAGACGATCTGCTGAAATGTGTGAGCAAAATAAAGCAGAAGATGATCAAAGGCGTCATCATGCTGAGTTCACCGGCAAATGAATCTTTTTTCAGCACGCTGGATGCGTATGGCGTACCCGTCGTCGTCATTGGCAAAGTGGAAGGTGATTATCAGAATATCTATTCCGTCGATACGGATAATTTTAATGACAGCGCCACGCTGACGGATAACTTCATTAAAAATGGGCGACGGAAAATTGCCTGTCTGCATGCACCGCTTGATTACCACGTTTCAATTGATCGTCTGGCGGGCTATAAAGCCAGTCTGGCAAAACATAATATTGCTATTCATTCCGACTGGATCATGGATGGTGGTTATACCCACGAGAGTGCACTCGCTGCGGCGATTACATTATTATCCTCGCCAGTTCCTCCTGATGCGGTATTCGCCACCGACAGCATGAAGTTGCTAAGCCTCTATCGTGCTGCGGATGAGTTAAATCTGATGATCCCTGAGCAGGTCGTGATAGCCGGATACAGTGACCCGATGCTCTCTCTCATTCTCACGCCAGCGCCAGGTGGGTTTGACATCCCCACTCGCAAGCTGGGTGAAGAGAGTTGCAATCTGCTCTTCAGGCGCATTGGTGGTCAACCTGCCCCGCAAAAAGTGCTTGTCGACACCCACTTCGTGTTAGCGGCTTCTCTGCGCTAAAACCAGGGGCGGATCGCCCCTGGTAAGTGATGTATCAGAACGCGTAATTCACACCTACGCCCGCATAATGGAAACGGTCGCTCTCGCCCTCATCGTGGTTTTCCCATTCATACGCATATTCCAGCGTCATGGATAAACCGTTGTTGAAGTCATAGGCATACAGCATACCCAGGCGGTTGAAATCATGCCCTTCACGCGACGGATCGTCCTGCCAGTCCCAGTTTGACCAGCGGTCAAGACCCAGGCGGGTGTAAGGCGTTAAGGTTGTCTGGCCCAACGAAACAGGCAGATAGGCGCGAATTTCCTGCGTGGAAAACTCGCCGTTATTACGTGAGCTGTCCATATTGAAACCGCGCTCTAAATAGTAATTTACTTTTGCGGAGACGGTTTCATTGATAGTCCAGGTAAAGCCCGTTTCGGTCTCAACACGGCTGTCAGCATAACCGGTTTTTTCCAGATCGTTAGCAAACTGATACATAGCAAGCCAGCCACTAAAGCGCCAGTCATCGGTTAATTTAATATCCCAGTCTGGCTGTACTTTGTAGCGCTGCATATTTGCGCTGCCGTCTTTGGCACCGTGCTCATCTTTAAAGTGATAACCATAATTACGGAAGCCGCCGGTCAGACCAAAAGTAAAATCATCGGTTCCAATAAAGCGATAGCGTAATTCAAATTCCGGACG
>NZ_JTLF01000199.1:0-20923 GCF_000798855.1 Enterobacter sp. ZOR0014
AAAGGGGCCCGGGCATCCACTTTATGATTCACATCCCTCTGCGAATTATCCTGCGTTTCGTCAACCGGCGGCGCGGGAATTTTGCCTTGCGAATAATCTTGCTCTTGTTCTTTTAACGCCTGCTTAAGTAACTCGCTTATAGAAGCGTCATCATTGCCTGTGCTGGCGGAGGCGGCTTCGTGTGCTTCGGTTCCGGGTAACGTATCCCGGGAAGTATCATGGGGCACGTCACCATCAGGTGCCTGCTGCCAGTCGGCATCATCGCTGTTGATGGGCAGATCCTGCATGGCAGGAACATCCGCCTGCACCGGAGCCGGTTTTGGCTGCGGATGCGGATGGGGATGCGGGAACGGCTTGCTCACATACACATAGTGCATATCTGAAAGCTGCGTTTCCGGTTTCGCGGCGCTTGCTTTGACCGGTTCCGGCGCCGGATGGCGCAGGTTCCAGTAAACATGCGCGTACAGCCCTGCCATGATCATGGCGCACAGAGCCACCATCCCTAAAAAGGCATGGCTAACGATGTTTCTCAGACGGGGGAGGCGGTATGAAAACCAGACCGCCTCGCCGGTGGTGTAACTGCGCTGAGCCGCAAGACAGATGGTAGACATTAGGAATGCTTCTCCTGCGTGTTGGCGTCGGGTGTGGCATGCGTGGTCTGGAGCAGTACGCTCGGCGCGGTATGGGTTTCACGCATCAACTGCATCAACGTATCTTCGCCAGGAATGCCATCCACATGCAGATGCATTTTTTGCTGGAATTCGCGGGTGCGTTTCATCATCTCCGCCGTCCAGGTCTGCGAATGGGTTTCTGGCTGGCCAAGCGCCAGGCTCAACTGCTGGTCAAGCCAGCCCATGTCTTTCGTGTCGCTGGCGGCACTGATAGCGTCTTTACCTTCCGGCGTCAGGCGGTGCAACTGGGTAAAGTTGCCGGTCGCATGCTGGTTAAACCAGCGGCGGCTTACCTGCCAGGTACGGTTATTCATCAGCAGGTCGAGTGACGTATCTCCGACGCGGGCGACCACGGCATAGTTAAGATGATCGCCGGTTTTCAGCTCGCTCACCCACGGATACCCCTCCTGGGCCAGCGCATCGGGTGAAGCATTCCCCTGTTTACACATCAGGTTCACCTTCGCGGCGTTCTGGCACAGGGCATCATCCGCCGAGGCGTCATACCCCCACATCAGGTAGAGCTGGTGCATGGCATCCGGCTGATTAACCATTTCGTTGTCGATGACCGGCACCACCGGTGCCTCAACTTTTGGCGCCTGCTGTTTCCAGCTGACGGGTACCGGAAGTTGAACCGGAAGTCTTCCGGTGATCGACGACGTCAAATACCAGCCGCAGGCAGCGAACAGCACTGAGGCAAAAAGCCCCACGGTTGCCAGGCGCTTACCGTGTTTTTTCGCCGGGAGGATCTCCCCTGCCGCCAGCCGTAAATGACGCGGGCTGACCTGGGCTGCACGTTCGGTCCAGGCAGCCAGCATCGACAGATGTGACAATTCATTCAGTTTGCTGATATTCCCCTTGGTCAGCGCATGCATTTTACGCACGCGTGCCGGGGATAACGGTGCGTTCTCGCACCCGTGTTCTTCACACTGCGCCTGTACATAGCTGAGATATTCCCGGCAGGTAAGGGGACGCAAAGTGTGGCGAGTATGCGCATATTCACGCAGCTCAGATTGCTGCATCAGAACAACGTCCCGATCCGCCGCGCCCGTCAGGACCACCGACAGGCGAAACGCCAGCTCCTGGGCACGGGTGAGTAACATCGCCAGTACCTCGTGACAGCTCTCTTTCATCGCCTCGCAATGGCTAACGATCAGTACCTTCGCCCGGTTTTTATCCGCCTGCCACTGGTGCAGTACGGCATCCACCGCCTGAATCCGGTTCTTGTTCTCTTTGGTTCCCGGGCTGAGCTTGTACAGCAGGCTACTGGCACTCAGTTTTGGAAACGCATTAATAGCAAGCACGTCGGGGTGGGCAGATTTGAGGGCGTCACTGAACTGCCCCAGCAGAGGGGCATCGTCGGAAAAGAGCCCGATAATTCCCGCCTGTTGGGTTTTCTCCTTCAGCAGGTTGAAAACATCCTGATGATAAGGCACCAGAAAATCGCCATTTGAGCGGACAATCTTCCGAAAGGGCGGATTTTTAAAATTAAAGTGCTTCTGATACATAACGACTTACCGTCTCTGATTGGGAATAGCAACAGGACGAGAAAGTAAAGCAACGCCAGGGTGTGGTCAATTTACACACAGGGTAAAAATATCCACTGGACGATGCCTAACATCTGGATTTTATACGGTCAATAGTTTTCTGTATGAAAGTTAGTGGCAAAGTCAGTGGTCGAATTTACAGCAGCTCATTACTATTTTCTCACATGTTAGCGCAGCACGACGCTGCTTATTTTCGCTTTGCTATAGGCCAGATGAAAAATGAGGTTCTCATTTCTGTCACGGTGGATAACCCCCTGTATTATGTTTGCGCTGTTGCTATTTTGCGGCCAACAAGGGTATCTGACGTTTAAAGATTATAAAAAAGTTACAAATAAGTTGGCTAATTCTGATGTGCAGCCGCTGAAAAAACGTCGCGAAGAAAAATCCTTCACGCTTTTCACGGCTGCTGTTCGCCAGGATAACGTCGAGATAGCGGCAAAAGCGCCGCTGGCAGCGGAGATCGAAGGTATCGTGCGCAGTGATGATGCCTGGCTCTCCTTCGCCGTCATTAAAACCCCCGGAGGGGCGAGAAGCTACCGGGAGGGCGAGCCGTTGACCGGTTTTACCGACGCGTTTGTTCAGGAAATTAATAAAGATAATGTGGTGGTTAATTATGAAGGTGCTACGCAGGTACTCGCATTAAATAAGCCGGATTATTTTAAGGGCGGCGTTGACAGCGGCCCGGTGACGAAATCGACGAAGGATGCAGGCGCGGAAAGCGTGCATCTGGATGATTATCTGGTGTTAAAACCTCTGATCGAAAAAGGCCAGCTGGAAGGCTACAACATTAATCCAAGGAACGCCTCCGCCTTCTTCAGTCATTCAGGACTGGAAAAGGGGGATGTGGCGGTAAAAGTAAACTCTGTCGATATGACCGATGAAGCAAAGGCAAAAAATATTATTGCCAACTGGTCGAAAATGAAAGAAGCGGAGGTCGTCGTCAGACGTCACGCTCACCTTGAAAATATTCGGATTAATGTTCTAAACAATTAACAAGTGTACAGCCATGAAGAAATTTCCTTGGGCGTGCGTGGCGCTGACCGCATTGTCGTTATATTCAGGTTCGCTGTTCGCGGCGAACTTTAGCGCGAGCTTTAAAAATACCGATATTCGGGAGTTTATCGATACGGTAGGCCGCAATCTTAATAAAACCATTCTTGTCGATCCGTCCGTTCAGGGCACGGTATCCGTAAGAACCTATAACGTGCTGACGGAAGATGAGTATTACCAGTTCTTCCTGAGCGTGCTGGACCTGTACGGCCTGTCGGTGATCCCGATGGACAACGGCATGGTCAAAGTGGTGCGTTCAAGCGTCGCCCGCACCGCCGGGGCGCCGCTGGCGGACAGCAGCAACCCGGGCAAAGGGGATGAAATCATCACCCGCGTCGTGCGCATGGAAAATGTGCCAGTACGCGAGCTTGCTCCGCTGTTGCGCCAGCTCAACGACGCAACCGGCATCGGTAACGTGGTTCACTTTGAGCCGTCCAACGTACTGCTGTTAACCGGTAAAGCCTCGGTGGTGAACCGCCTGGTGGATCTGGTGCAGCGCGTGGATAAAGACGGTGTTCAGCGCCGTGAAATTGTGCCGCTGCGCTTTGCCTCTGCCAAAGAGCTCTCAGACATGTTGAACAACCTCAACAACGAAGAGCAGAAAGGGCAGAACGCCCCGCAGCTGGCCACGAAAGTGGTTGCGGATGACGAGACCAACAGCCTGGTGATCAGCGGCTCGGAAGCGGCGCGCACCCGCACCCGCTCTCTGATTCATGAGCTGGATCGCGAGCAGAACAACGAAGGGAATACCCGCGTGTTCTATCTCAAATACGCCAGCGCCACCAAGGTGGTGCCGGTGCTGACCGGGATTGGCGAACAGCTGAAAGACAAAGCGGGCGCGCCAAAGGCGAAAACCGCCGCCGCGTCCAGCGATCTGAATATTACCGCCGACGAGTCAACCAACTCTCTGGTGATCACCGCGCAGCCTAACGTGATGAACTCCCTGGAGAAGGTGATCGATAAGCTCGATATCCGCCGTCCGCAGGTGCTGGTGGAAGCCATCATTGCGGAAGTACAGGATGGTAACGGCATGGATCTGGGCGTGCAGTGGACCAGCAAGCACGGCGGCGTCCAGTTCGGATCCACCGGCCTGCCAATCGGGCAGGTCAAAAATGGCACGATGAAAGGGTTGTCGTATACCGGTCTGGCAACCGGCTTCTTTAACGGTGATTTTGGTGCGCTGATGACCGCGCTCTCCACCGGGTCCAAGAACGACATTCTTTCTACGCCAAGCGTGGTGACGCTGGATAACAAAGAAGCGTCGTTCAACGTCGGTCAGGATGTGCCGGTACTGTCCGGTTCGCAAACGACCAGTGGCGACAACGTCTTTAACTCCGTTGAGCGTAAGACGGTGGGGACCAAGCTGAAAATCGTGCCGCAGATTAACGACGGCGACATGATTCATCTGAAGATTGAACAGGAAGTCTCCAGCGTTGACGCTAACGCGACTGAAGACGCCAGCCTCGGCCCAACCTTCAACACCCGTACCATCAACAACGAAGTGATGGTACACAGCGGCCAGACCGTGGTGTTGGGCGGTCTGATGGAAAACGTCACCAAAGAGACCGTCTCCAAGGTGCCGCTGCTGGGCGATATTCCGCTGGTGGGCCAGCTGTTTCGCTACACCTCTGAGGATACCTCTAAACGTAACCTGATGGTGTTCATCCACACCACGGTGCTGCGCGACGACGACAACTACAGTGCGGCGTCGAAAGAGAAATATGACCAGATCCGCGCTCGCCAGCAGCAGCGCATGGAGGAGAAAAAGCTGGGCATCGTAACGAACAGCAATAACCCGGTGATGCCAGCATATCCGTCCGCGCCTTCTGCAGACGCGGTACCGGTGAAAACCAGCGCAGCCGCAACGCGCAACCCGTTTAAACAGTAAGGCGGAGGGGCAACGTGGACGAACTGAGTAAAACCCTGTGTAGCAGCAGCTATGCAAAAGATAACGGCGTTTTATTTTACAACAATGACGTCTTTATCCGTGAAGACACCCCGGCATTTGCGCTGCTGGAAGTGCGCCGGGTGCTGGGACGCACGTTCGTCCCGGTGACTCTGACGCCAGAGGCCTTTGACGAGCTGCTGGCGAAAATCTGGCAGCAGAGCAGCGGCGTCTCTCAGCAGCTGGTGGACGATATGGACGCGGATATCGATCTGATGGCGTTAACCGAGGAGATCCCGGATAACGAGGATCTGCTCGACAACGACGAAAACTCGCCGGTGATCCGCCTGATCAACGCCATTCTTGGCGAGGCGGTCAAAGATGGCGCGTCGGATATTCATATCGAAACCTTTGAGCGCACGCTGAGCATTCGTTTTCGCGTCGACGGCGTGCTGCGCCCGGTGCTCCAGCCAGCGCGCAAGCTCGCGCCGCTGCTGGTGTCGCGCATCAAGGTGATGTCAAAACTCGACATCGCCGAGAAACGTTTGCCGCAGGATGGACGTATCTCCCTGCGCATCGGCCGTAAGGCAATCGACGTGCGTGTATCGACCATTCCTTCGCAGTACGGCGAGCGTGTGGTGATGCGTCTGCTCGATAAAAGCAATCTGAAGCCCGACATCAACAAGCTTGGCCTGATTGATGAAGAGCTGGAAAAGTTGAAAGGGCTGATTGACCGCCCGCACGGCATCATCCTGGTCACCGGGCCGACTGGTTCCGGTAAAAGTACCACCCTGTACGCCATTCTTTCGGCGCTGAACGGTCACGAACGCAACATTCTGACCGTAGAAGACCCGATTGAATACGAACTGGAAGGGGTGGGGCAGACGCAGGTTAACCCGCGCGTGGACATGACCTTTGCCCGCGGACTGCGCGCCATTCTGCGTCAGGATCCGGACGTGGTGATGATCGGGGAAATTCGTGACGGTGAAACCGCGCAAATTGCGGTGCAGGCGTCGCTCACCGGTCACCTGGTCATGTCTACGCTGCACACCAACAGCGCCGCGGGGGCGATCACCCGTCTGCGGGATATGGGGCTGGAATCCTTTTTAATTGGTTCATCGTTGCTCGGTGTCATTGCCCAGCGTCTGGTGCGTCGACTGTGTACGCACTGCCGGACCACCAGTCCGCTGGACGCCAATGAGAAAGCGCTGTTCAGCTTTATGGACACGCCGCCAAAAGCCATCTACCGCGCGGTGGGCTGTGAACACTGCCGCCAGAGCGGCTACCAGGGGCGCGCTGGTATTCATGAGTTTCTGGTGGTGGACAGCACCATGCGCCGCGCCATTCATGAAGATAAAGACGAAATGTCCATTGAAACGCAGCTCTTTAAGCAGGCCTACAGCCTGCGTGAGAACGGCCTGCTGAAGGTCATTAGCGGCGTGACATCTCTCGAAGAGGTGATGCGCGTTACCGCCGAGCGTGGAGGAGATGCGTAATGGCCTTCTACGCCTGGACGGCAACGGATGCAGCGGGGAAAACCCAGCGCGGCACGCTGCAGGCTGAGGGGCAAAAGCAGGTTCGCCAGATGTTGCGCGAGCAAAAGCTGATGCCCGTCAGCATCAACGAAACCCGTGAGGCTGCGTCTGCCGGAAAAGCGAAAACCGGCGCAAAGCTCTCTACGCCGGTGCTGTCGATGTTTACCCGCCAGCTTTCCACGCTGGTCAACGCGGCGCTGCCGCTGGAGAGCGCGCTCAAAGCGATTTCCAAACAGACGGAAGACAAAAAGCTGGCGGCGATGGTGGTTGAAATTCGCGAGAAGGTGGTGGAAGGGCACACGCTGTTTGACGCCTTCAGCCAGTTTCCGCGCACCTTCGACAAACTCTACTGCACGCTGGTGATGGCCGGTGAAAAGACCGGTCACCTGGGCGACGTGCTGGAAAAGCTGGCCGAATACAACGAGCAGCGTCAGAAGATGAAAAGCAAGCTGACGCAGGCGATGGTCTACCCGATTACCCTGACGGTAGTGGCCATTGCGGTCATCAGCATTCTGCTGGTCGCGGTGGTGCCGCAGGTGATCGAACAGTTCACCCACATGAAGCAGCAACTGCCGATCACCACCCGCACGCTGATTGCAGTGAGTGATTTCCTGCAGGCTTACGGGATTTATATCGCGGGCGGCATCGGCGGGGGGATTGTCGGTTTCAAAGCCTGGGTCAGAAACGTCAAAAACCGCTTTCGCTGGCACAGCTGGCTGGTGAACGGTTCGCCGATAAAAAAACTGGTATGCGCCATCAACAGCGCCCGCTATATCCGCACCCTGAGTATTCTGCAGGCCAGTAGCGTGCCGCTGCTGGAGGGGATGTATATCGCGATGGACGGTATCGAAAACCTCTACGCCCGGCAGGTGCTGGAGCAGGCGGCGGATACCGTCCGCCAGGGGGCATCGCTGTATGCCGCACTGGAGCAGGCGAGACTCTTCCCGCCGACCATGCTGTACATGATTGCCTCGGGGGAAGAGAGCGGCGAATTAGGTAATTTAATGGACCGCGCGGCGGAAAACCAGGAATCGGGATTACAGCATCGCATTACGTTAACGCTGTCGGTATTTGAACCGGCGCTGGTGGTATCCATGGCAACGATTGTTTTATTCATCGTGCTGTCAATATTACAACCGCTTCTGCAACTTAATAATATGGTAGGTTAAATCATGGCTTTAAAACGTAAAAACCTGGCTCGCCAGGCGGGCTTCACATTGCTCGAATTAATGGTGGTCATTGTTATTCTCGGCGTACTGGCGAGTATGGTGGTGCCCAATTTAATGGGTAATAAAGAAAAAGCGGATGCCCAAAAGGCGACCAGCGATATTGTCGCGCTCGAAGGTTCGCTGGATATGTATAAGCTGGATAACCACCGTTATCCGACAACCGAACAGGGCCTGCAGGCGCTGGTGACCAAGCCGGAAATCGCGCCAATCCCGAACGGCTACCGCGCGGATGGCTATATTCGCCGTCTGCCGCAGGACCCATGGGGTAATGATTATCTCCTCGTAAGCCCGGGTGAGCACGGTGCGGTTGACGTCTTCTCGTCTGGCCCGGACGGTGAAGCCAATACCGCCGATGATATTACGAACTGGTCTCTGGATAAGAAAGAGAAATAATGAAAAATCAACGCGGCTTTACGTTGCTGGAAATTATTCTGGCGCTGGTGATATTTGCCAGCTGCGCCATGATGGTGGTGTCAACAATACCTTCGCGCAGCGGTGCGGATATATTTGGCCAGCAATTAAAAGCCCTCGTTGATTATGGTTCAGACCGTGCGGTGATGGACGGAAATATCGTCGGACTGGTGATCACCACGGATAACTTTCAGCTGGTGACGCTCGAAGATAAAGAGGGCGAGCGTCGCTGGGTACCGTTATCCGCGGGCCGTATCACCACCAAAGGTGATTTCCCGGAGGAGATGCACGTATCGCTCTCGCCGCAGCGCCTGGCCGCGACGCTGACGTCCGATCCGCAGGTGCTTTTTTTGCCGGACGGCGAAATCAGCCGCTTCACGCTGACGCTGCAAAGCTATGACAAAGAGCACCATTTCCGCGTGGTGTCGCAAGGCGCGGCGCCCGTATCGGTAGAAAACGATGGCTAACGGTAAGAAAAAGCAAACGGGGATGACGCTGCTGGAGGTCATGGTGGCGCTGGTCATCTTCTCCACCGCTGCGCTGGCGCTGATGAACTCGGTGTCTCTGAACGTGCGTTTCACCCACGGCCTTGCCGATACGCTGCAGGCCAGCTGGGTGGCGGAAAACCAGCTGGCGGAAGTGCAACTGACTAAAAGCGACTTTCCCGATGCCGAAGAACGGGGAAGCGAAACCATGGGCGGGCGCGGCTGGACGTGGCGTAAACAACGCATCAAAACGGCGGACAACCGCTGGGCAAATGCCATCAGCGTTTATGCGGAAGGTGACGACAGCCAGCCCGTGATATCGCTGCAGATTGTGCCGCCGGGAGAGATCAAGTGAACAAAGCCCGACGCCAGCGCGGATTTACCCTGCTGGAGATCATGATTGCGCTGACCATTTTTGCGGTGATCAGCACCCTGGCCTGGCAGATTCTGGACGGCGCGATGCGCACCAGTTCGGCAACCGACGCCAGCGCGGCGAAGCTCAATCAGCTTCAGCGCGCCTGGAGCCTGATGGAACGCGATTTTTACCAGCTTCAGGCGCGCGCGCCGCGCAACGAGCCGGACCTGTTCCGTCAGGTCGATGATGCGCTGGAACTGACCACGCTCAACGGCGTGAGCGGTACGGTGCAGCTCGAACGCGTGCGCTGGCGGCTGGAAGAGGGGCGTCTTTACCGCGATGTTTGGCCGGTCATTGACAGCCCGGCGGACGTTAAACCGGACGAAGTGCCGATCGTCAGCGAGGTGAAATCCCTGGCGTGGCGTTTTTACCGTCAGGGCTGGCAGAAAAGCTGGAGCGACCCGGCGCATCTGCCGGACGGGGTTGAGCTGACGCTGACGATGGAAAACGGTGATACCTGGCGCTGGGTCTTCACGACCCCGGGCGATCTGCCTGCGGTGGCTGCACCGGCACCTGCCACCGGGTCAGAAGCCGCGCCTGCCGCCGCGCCAGAGGCAGGGACTGCGCCGCAACCCGCGCCACAACCTGCTCCGGAGGCGAAACCATGAGTGCCTTACGCAAACAGAAAGGGGTGGCGCTGCTGGTGGTGTTGATCCTGCTGGTGATGATGTCGGCCCTGGCCGCCAAAATCAGCCAGCAGTTCTGCCGCAACCTGCAGAAAACGCATTATCAGGTCAGCCAGCAGCAGCTGCGCTGGGCGATGCAGGCCCAGGAAAAAGTGGTCAAAGACCGTCTGCAGAGTGACGCCAGCGGCGAGAGCAACGCGCTGTCACCGGAAGGGGACTGGCAGCAGCCGCTGGAAACGCAGGGGGAAGATTACACGGTGGTAAGCCAGGTCGAAGATGCCCAGGACTGCTTCAACGTTAATAACCTGCTGGCAGCAGAAAAGCCTGCCCAGGGGCAAGCGCAGACTACCGTGCCGGAAAAGCCGCGCAACGAGCGAATTGTTGAGCAGATCCTGACGCAGAGCGGGCTAAGCCAGTCCACGGCGGAAGAAGTTTACCTCCAGCTGGTGGACTACCTCGATGGCGACACGACGACGGCCAAAGAAGGCGCCGAGAGTGATGCCTGGGCAGGCGTCGTGCCTGCCCGTCAGCCTGCTAACCAGATGATGCGCACCATTGCGGAGATCAAACTGCTGCCTGCGTTCCCGGCGGCGGCATATCCGAAGGTAAGCAAACTGCTGTGCGCGTTACCGGACACCGCCAGCAAGGTGGATGTGAATACCCTGAAACCGGAGCAGGCCGCCTTACTGGCCGCCCTGTTCCCGGCGAAATTAACTGAAGATGACGCCCTTCGCCTGATTGAATCACGTCCGGAAAGCGGCTGGGAAAATATGGAGACCTTCAGCAAAGCGCTGGAGCAAACCTTCCCGCAACTGAAAGATGACCTTCCGCAGGTGGCAGAGCTTCTCTCAATAAATAGCCGGTATTTCCGCGTTAACTACACCGGCAATACCGATGAATTAACGCTTCGTGTGGTAAGCCAGCTTCAGGTTAATAACGAAGCCGGTGAGATCGTGACGTGGCAGCGTCGTTACCGAATGATTGAATAAGAAAAGTAGATCGCTATGAAACAGGTACTTTTTGTTCGTCCCGACAGCGTCGAGGGCGGGAAAATAATGTGGTGTGTCTCCGGCACTCAGCAGGTGGAAACCGTGGCTAGCCTGGAGGCACTGGCGGATCATCCGCTGGCGACGCGCGTATGTCTGCTGTTGCCGGCCAGCAGCATGATCTTCCGCCATTTTACGTTGCCGAAAAAGGTCGCTTCTCTGGCGACGGCGTTCTCGTGGATGGCCGAAGAGACGCTGATTGGTGACGTGGACACGCTTCACTGGACCGTGCTTAGCAAAAAGGGCGCAGAGGTCGATGCGGTGGCGATCGATGCCGACAGTCTTCAGGCGTGGTTAACCCGCTGTCAGGAGGCGGGTCTGACGGTGGTGCAGGCGCTACCGGATGCCTGGCTGCTGCCCGTTACGGCGGGCGGCAGCACGCTGGTTGCCGAAGGTGAAACCTGGTGGCTGCGGTTATCCCCGCACGTCGCGGGTGAAATGGAGGCCAACCTGCTGCCGCTGCTGATGCAGAAAGCCGGAGAGGGTGAGGTCTGCTGCTACGGTGATGCACCTGCCGGTGTGGATGTCGATGTTGTGCTGCCCTGGCAGCATCCGCTGGTGCTGATTCAGCCCCAGTGGCAGGCCTGCCGCGTCACGCTTCTGCACGGGGCGTTCAGCGCCAAATCCAGCAATGGCAAAGCCGCCAGACGGTTAAATGTGGCGATGGCCGCCGTAGGGTTGCTCTCCCTTAGCCTGCTACTAGGGCCGCGCATTGCGATGGCCTGGATGCTGGTACAGCAGGAAAATCAGATCCAGCAGGAGATCCAGCAGGTCTACGAACACCATTTCCCGAGCATGCGTCACAAGACCAATATTAAGTACCACTTTGGTCAAAACATGAAGAAGCAGGGTAAAGGGATCTTTCTTCAGTTTGACGATCTGGAGAAAGCCCGACAGGCCGTTCCGGCAATGGAAATCGACCTGCTGGAATACGATGCGCGGCAGAATACGTTGACGCTGAGCGTCAGCGCACAAAACCAGACCGCATTACAGACGTTTGTGAACCAGGCCAGTGAGAAATTTGATTTCACCCTGCAGCCCGTGTCCACGTCAGCACCTTATACCGCCATGATCGCAGGGAAATATAAATGAAACAGCGAATTGCGCAGCTTAAGTCTCGTTACCAGAATTACAGCGCCAGGGAAAAAGTCATTTTAAAAATATGTGCCGCCGCCCTGCTGGGGGCCGCGGTCTATTACGCCGGGGTTATACCGCTGGATAATATGATTCAAAATAGTGCTTCGACCCTGGCCAGACAAAAAGAAACCCTGAACTGGATGCGCAGTGAAATAGATAAAAACCATTTGCAGGTTCAGGTAACCAAAACAAATAACCCGCGTGCGCTGGTGGAAAATAGCGCCCAGGAGATCCATCTTCCCCTGACAGATGTGCATCAGGATGGACAAACGTTATCGTTCGTGGTCAGCCGCGTGAACGTTTATGAATTAAAGAACTGGCTGCGGGAAATTAACCAGACCTCCGGCGTCAGGCTGCAGAAAATGAACCTTACGCCGGTGGATCATCTCAGCGACGTGAAGGCTGAAGTGCAACTCACGTGGGGTAAAACCGCATGAACAGCGTTGCGCTGATGCGGGACGTCTACCCGGTGGGGTTCGCGATCGCGAGCGCGGTGTTAGGCGGCATGGTGGGCAGTTTTCTCGGCGTTGTCGCCGAACGCGTGCCGGCCATGGTAAGGGAAGAGGAGGGATGCGGAAATCTGCTCTTTCCGTCCTCGCACTGCCCGGTGTGCCAGCACGCGCTGGCGGCCTGGGAGAATATTCCGCTGGTGAGCTGGCTGCTTCTGCGCGGGCGATGCAGCCAGTGCAAAACCGCTATCCCGCTGCGAATCTTTCTGGTTGAGCTGGTTTCCGCCCTGTTTTTTGGCCTGACGGCGTGGTGTATGCCCGACGTTCAGGCGCTGTTTTCTCTGTGGCTGCTGGCCGGCTTTTTACTCCCGCTGACGATGATTGACTGGCGGCATCAATTGCTTCCGGATTGTCTGACCCAGCCGCTGCTCTGGGCGGGACTGTTGCTTCATGCGTTCGATCACCAACTGCCGCTACGCGACGCGCTGCTCGGCGCGGTGGCGGGCTATATGTCTCTTTGGTTGCTGTACTGGGCGTTTCGTCTGGCTACCGGGCGGGAAGGACTGGGATACGGTGATTTCAAGCTGCTGGCGGCATTAGGTGCCTGGTGCGGCTGGCAGGCTCTGCCCTCAATTGAACTCGCGGCCGCGTTGAGCGGTATCGTTGGGTATTTTGCCTTAAATAATTTAAATAAAAATAACCTCACTATTTCTTTCGGACCTTATCTTTCTTTTGCTGGAATAGTTGTGTTTATTGGGCAGCAGTTTGCTTTCATATTTTAAATATACAGGTCAAGCTTTTTTATAAATTTTTTCGGCGGTGGAAGAGAAGGACGTCTCTTTGCGCTCAGTGTATCGTAAAGGATATAAGCTACACGGAATTTGGGCTTGTATCTTTTTATGGAGGAATACAAAGCAGCAAAACGTTTTTTTGTCTCGGTTGTCAGGTTAGTTAAATACGCATCACGCGAAACACGCCATGTTCTCAAGGAAGGCATGGGTATTAACGTTACGAATAAATTTATCAGGAAATAAAAATGAATTTTATGAAGCCTAAATATCTGGCGCTCTTTATTGCGGCGGCAACCAGCTCCGCATTCGCAGCGGCACCAGGCGCACCGTCCATTGGTTCCGGCAATGACAAATTTGCGCTGGTTGAAGTGGATCAGGCCGCTCAGGATTATAACAGTCTGGTTAAAGTCCATAATGACGGCGTAGATGTCAAAGTCGAGTGGAACGTCTGGAGCGGCGATGCGCCAACTTCAGCCAAAGTGCTGTTGGACGGTAAAACCGTGTGGACCGGTGCCGGCGGCGCGGCGGGCTCTGCAACGTTCAAAGTGAAAAAAGGCGGACGTTATCAGGAGCAGGTTGAAGTCTGTAACAACAGCGGCTGTACGAAAAGCGCCAGCAAGCTGATCATCGTTGCGGATACCGACGGTAGCCACCTGCTGCCGCTGAACACGACAATGCACGAGAACAACAAATCCTTCGCGCAGCATACCGATAAAGTGGTTGCGGCCTACTTCCCTGAGTGGGGCGTTTACGACCGTAACTTCCCGGTTGACAAAATTCCTGCTGCGAACCTCAACCACATTCTGTATGGCTTCATTCCAATCTGTGGCGGTGACGGCATCAACGACGGCCTGAAAACCGTAGAAGGCGGCAACAGCTACGGCGTGCTGCAGCGCGACTGCCAGGGACGTCCTGACTTTACCGTGGCGATCCACGACCCGTGGGCTGCCCTGCAAAAACCGCAGGCTGGCGTGTCCAACTGGGACGACCCGTACAAAGGTAACTTTGGTCAGCTGATGGCGCTGAAAAAAGCACATCCGGACCTGAAAGTACTGCCATCTATCGGTGGCTGGACCCTGTCCGATCCGTTCTTCCACATGGGCGATCCGGCTATCCGCGCACGCTTTGTCTCCTCTGTTAAAGATTTCCTGCAGACCTGGAAATTCTTTGACGGTGTGGATATCGACTGGGAATTCCCGGGTGGCGGCGGTGTGACCGAGACGAAAGGCAACCCGCAGCAGGATAAAGCGACCTATACGGCGCTGATGCACGATCTTCGCGCGATGCTGAACGAGCTGTCTGCCCAGACTGGCCGTACCTATGAGCTGACCAGCGCAATCGGTGCGGGTAAAGATAAGATTGAAGACGTGGACTACACCACTGCTCAGCAGTACCTCGACCACATCTTCCTGATGAGCTACGACTTCTACGGCGGCTGGAGCAACACCGAGCTGGGCCACCAGGCTGCGCTGCATGCGCCAGCATGGCGACCAGACACCAACTACACCACGGAAAACGGGGTTGATGCCCTGCTGCAGCAAGGCGTACAGCCTGGCAAGATCGTGGTCGGTGCGGGCATGTATGGCCGCGGCTGGACGGGTGTACACGGCTACACCGGTAACAATCCATTCACCGGTACCGCGACCGGTATGGTGAGAGGTACCTGGGAACCGGGCGTGGTTGACTATCGTCAGATCGTTAACGAGTACAAAGGCAAACCAGGCTGGGAATACGGCTACGACGCGGATGCAGAAGCGCCATACGTGTTCAACAAAACGACGGGTGACCTGATCACCTATGAAGACGCGCGTTCTACTGCTGCAAAAGGCAAATACGTGCTTCAGAAAAACCTGGGCGGTCTGTTCGCATGGTCTATTGACTCCGATACCGGCGACATCCTGAACGCCATGAACGAAAGCCTGCTGGGTGGCGGCTCTACGCCGGTTGATCCTGTTGTGACCAACCATGCGCCAATCGCCTCTTCTGCAGACCAGAACGTTTCTGGCCCGGCAACCGTTACGCTCGATGGTTCTGCGTCCAGCGATCCAGACGGCGATGCGATTACCTACAAATGGACTCAGGTTTCTGGCCCATCGGTCACCCTGACCAACAGCACCAAAGCGAAAGCGACCTTCAACGTTGCGGCAGCGACCAGCGATCAGACCATGGTGTTCCGCCTGACGGTTACCGACGCCAAAGGCCTGAGCAACGCGATTGACGTGCAGGTTGTTAACAAGGCGCCGAAGGCTAACCAGGCACCGGTTGTGAACCCAATGGAAGCGGTGACGCTGCAGGCGGGTGAAACCTATGTTGTGCATGCGCAGGCTGCGGATCCAGACGGTGACAACCTGACCTATACCTGGAGCGTTCCGGCAGATATGCACGCGACCGGTACTGACACCGCGAACGTGACCATCACTGCGCCAGAAGTGGCTTCTACCTCTTCCTACACCCTGAGTGTGGTGGTAGGCGATGGTAAAACCAGCGTGCAGTCTAACGTTCAGGTAACGGTTAATCCGAAACCAGCCGACGTGACGCCGCCAGCTGATGACGTGACTCCGCCGTCTGACGAAGTTACACCACCTGCTGATGACGTGACTCCGCCATCTGACGAAGGCACTGCAACCGGCAGCTGCGACGCACCGGTTGACGCTAACGCCGGCAACTACGCCGCGTGGGATTCCAGCAAAATCTACAACACTGGCGATACCGTAAGCTTCGACCATCTGGTGTGGAAAGCGAAGTACTGGACTCAGGGCAACCAGCCTGGCTTCGGCGTGGACGCATGGGAACTTGCGAGCAACGTGAAGATGAACTGGCGTTCTGATCTGGTGTACAACGGCGGCGAAACCACTACTTACCAGGGCAACGTTTACCGTGCCAAATGGTGGACCCGTGGTGACAACCCAGCGAACAGCGATGTATGGGTCAAAGAAGGCCCAGCGACAGATTGCCAATAATCTGAGCTGATAAAGACTCCCCCCCGTATAAGGGGGGAGTAAATCAAAAATGATTTTACAGGATGTTGTTAAGGAGAAATAAACGAAACGGTCAGCAGGTAAAAATGAAAAAGTTAATTTTTTTATTATTGATTATCAGCCAAAGCGCGCTGGCAAACTGTTGGGATAAAGCGGCACATTATTATCACGTCGATCCTTATTTACTGTACGCGATTGCCAATGTGGAGTCGGGAATGAACCCGTATGCGGTCGGCAGAAACCATGACGGTACGCGTGACGTGGGGTTGATGCAAATTAACAGCTCACATTTTTCGGCACTGGAGAGCAGGGGGATAGATGAATATCGGCTAATAACCGAACCCTGTACCTCGATTATGGTTGGCGCATCGATTTTATCCAGCATGATTAAAGTGTATGGCTATAACTGGGAGGCGGTCGGCGCCTATAACGCCGGATTAAAGAAAGAAAATTATCCGCAACGCATGATATACGCCCACAAAGTGTGGAAAAAATATCAGGAACTGAAAGCGACAGCAAACGAATGAGTTTTTTATTTTTGAAGAATTCCTGAGGGTGTTCTTCGAAAAGAGAAAACAGCTGTCTGCGGTTTATTTATTAACGGATTAATACATAAGCCTGGATTGTTATTATTTAACTTAAATAAACAGGAATAGTGAAATGAACAAAAGGACGTTACTGAGTGTTCTCGTTGCCGGCGCATGCGTAGCACCGTTTATGGCGCAGGCTGCCTCGCTGCAAGCGACCACCAGTGAACCATACACCATGAACGCCAGCGATCTGGCGAAGAAAGAGAAAGAGCTGACCAGCTTCCCGCTGATGGATGCCGTAAAGGAAACCATTAAGACGCTGGACAACGCCCAGGTTGAACTGATTGAACCTGGTCGTGCGGCGAACCCGGAGAACGTGAAACGCGTGGAAGGGATCGTGAAAGCCAGCGACTGGGAATATCTCTTCCCGCTGCGCGCGCAGGCGTACACCTACAGCAACTTCCTGAAAGCGGTTGGTAAATTCCCGGCGCTGTGTAAGACCTACAATGACGGTCGCGACAGTGACGCTATCTGCCGTAAAGAGCTGGCAACCATGTTTGCCCACTTTGCTCAGGAAACGGGCGGTCACGAAAGCTGGCGTCCGGAAGCCGAATGGCGTCAGGCCCTGGTTCACGTGCGTGAGATGGGCTGGAGCGAAGGCCAGAAGGGCGGCTATAACGGCGAATGTAACCCGGACGTCTGGCAGGGTCAGACCTGGCCGTGCGGTAAAGATAAAGACGGCGACTTCCTGAGCTACTTCGGTCGCGGTGCGAAGCAGTTGTCCTACAACTACAACTACGGCCCGTTCTCTGAAGCGATGTACGGCGACGTGCGTACGCTGCTCGACAAACCTGAGCTGGTGGCGGATACCTGGCTGAACCTGGCGAGTGCGATCTTCTTCTTCGCCTATCCACAGCCGCCTAAACCAAGCATGCTGCAGGTTATCGACGGTACATGGCAGCCGAACGATCACGATAAAGCCAACGGTCTGGTCCCTGGCTTCGGCGTGACCACCCAGATCATCAACGGTGGCGTTGAGTGCGGTGGTCCAACTGAAATTGCACAGTCTGAAAACCGTATCAAGTACTACAAAGAGTTCGCGAACTACCTGAAGGTCCCTGTTCCGGCGAACGAAGTGCTGGGCTGCGCGAACATGAAGCAGTTCGACGAAGGCGGTGCTGGCGCGCTGAAGATTTACTGGGAGCAGGACTGGGGATGGAGCGCGGATACGCCAAGCGGCGAAACCTACTCTTGCCAGCTCGTTGGTTACCAGACGCCGTTCAGCGCGTTCAAAGAGGGTGATTACAGCAAGTGCGTGCAGAAGTTCTTTAACGTGAACATCGTTAACGACGACGGTTCCGTTACGCCGGATGAAACCCCGGTAACGCCAACGCCTACGCCGTCAGAAGACGAAACGCCGGCGCCAGCGCCAGTTCCGGATGAAACCCCGGCTAAACCTGCTGTGGTGAACCACGCGCCAGTGGCGCATATCGCGGGTCCAATTGGTGCAGTTGACGCCGGTGCGCAGGTTTCACTGAGCGCGGAAGGCTCTACTGATGAAGACGGCAACGCGCTGACCTACACCTGGCGTTCCCAGGACGGCCAGACCGTAACCGGTCAGGATAAAGCGGTAGTGAACTTCAAGGCGCCTGAATCGGCAACGGCTCAGCAAATTGAAATCAGCCTGACCGTGAGCGACGGTGAGTTGAGCAGCACGACCTCTTATCTGCTGAACGTGAAAGCCAAAGCAGCACCGTCTCAGGACGAAGGTACGTCTGGCGATTACGCGGCGTGGAGCGCGAACAGCAAGTACAAGGCAGGCGATATCGTGAACAACCACGGTAAACTGTTCCAGTGCAAACCGTTCCCGTACAGCGGCTGGTGTAACAACGCCCCGGCATACTATGAACCGGGCGCTGGTCTGGCATGGTCTGATGCCTGGACAGCTCTGTAAAAGCAAACGGCAACCGAAAGGTTGCCGTTTTAGTTTTTGCACCCTTTCCAGCGGTACGGTGCAGTTGTAGGCCCGGTAAGGCGAAGCCGCCACCAGGCAACAGGCTAGCGGTGCAGTTTGCCGTGATCCCGTAACCACGCCGCCGTGCGCACAATCCCTTCATCCAGCGTCACCACCGGCCGATACCCCAGTTCGTTCTCTGCGCGTGAAATATCCAGCGTGAAATCAAAGTTGAGTTTTGAGACACCGTAATGCGTCAGCGCAGGTTCTTTGGCCGCTTTACTGCCAAATCGCTCCATGCTGCGGGCAATCATGTCAAGCATGGGGTAGGGGACAGAACGGATGCGGCAGTCGATCTGCAGTTCATCAATCAGCCGCTGCACAATGCTGCGTAGCGTACAGGGTTCGCCGTTGGTGATGTTATAGGCGCGACCAGAGATCAGCTTATCGCAGTCCGACTGGCTGGCCAGCCACATGGCGTGGACGGCGTTTTCGTAATAGGTCATATCCACCAGCGCATCGCCACCGCGTGGCAGCAGCACGCTGCCGTAGTGATGCATCATCTGCGCCAGGCGCGGAATAAACACTTTGTCGTGCGGTCCGAACAGGCTCTGCGGACGCAGTACCGTAAAACGGGTGTGCGGGTTCGACTGCGCCAGCAGGTCGATCACCTCTTCACTGGCCGCCTTGCTGCGCGCAAATTCACAGGCAAAGCGTGCCGGACGGAAATCTTCCTGCACATCGCGATGGTGGTGATAGTCGAAATAGAGCGATGGGGAGGAGATATGAATAAAGTTACGTACCCCCCAGGCAACGGCCCATTCGCCCAGACGGCGGGTGGCCCGCACGTTGGCGAGATCGAAGGCTTCCTGGGTCCCCCACGGAGAGGTAAAACTGGAGCAGTGCCACAGCGTATCGATTCCGGCGAGCATCACCTTCGCCTGCGAGGAGACCAGCTCCGTCAGGTCGGCATGGACGAACTCTGCGCCCATTTTTTGCAGCAGTTTTCCCATCGCCTCGTTGCGACCGGTAGCCCTGACGCTAATGCCCTTGTTGCGCAGAAATTCGACCGCATTTCGGCCTAAGCCGCTGGTCGCCCCGGTAACCAGTACCTTCATATCAATCCACTGTGTTGAAAAAGAATTTCGTGCGCATTCTTTCGTGAATTACGGCGCTATGCAATGGGAAAGGTGGAAGAAAAAGCGTTTTAATGAGTTATTTTCGTTTTTTGTTCTGCCAGTTGCGCAATTCGTTTCGCCATTCCCCGGAAGATAAAAAGATGGGCGGGGATCATGAACAGCCAGTAAAAAAGGCCCGGCATCCCGTGCGGGTGCCACCAGGCGCGGACGTCCAGTTCCCGATGATCGCCTTTATCCTTAAGGGTGAAGCAGAGTCGCCCCAGCCCCGGCGCTTTCATACCGAACAACAACGCCAGCTGCTTTTCCGGCTCGACGATGATCACTTTCCAGCTGTCGACCGCGTCGCCCACCTCAAGAAACGGGCGCGCCGGGCGGCCTTTCGCCAGCCTGTGCCCCACCAGCAGATCCATTGTCCCCCGCGTTTGCCAGAGAGGATTGCCGAAGAAATAACGTTCTTTGCCGCCAATTTGGTTCACCACTTCCCACAGCGCCTCAAGGCTGGCAGAGGTTTTTACCGTGCAGCCCGCCTGTTTAGGGTAATAACCGTACTCCGGCCGCCAGCGGGCAAAGGCCTGCGCGTCATAACCCCAGTCGCTGGAGTTCACCAGCTGCTCTTCTTCTTTCAGCGTATTGCGTACCGCGTCGTCAAACCGGATCAGATCCTGAGGGATTAAGGCGCGCAGCTCGCGATCGTCCGCCAGCAGATCGTGTTTCAGCCCCTGAATCAGCGCTTTGGCGGTGGTCGGCGGCACGGAGGTGATCACATTTAAAAACCAGACTGAGATCCAGCGGGTCGGGAAGGGGATGGGGATCAGCCAGCGGCGGCGTCCGCTGACGCGCATGAAATGTTCGAACTGCTGCTGATAGCTCAGCACTTCAGGGCCTGCTGCTTCAAGCACCCGGTGTTGCTCCGCCGGGTGATCGAGCAATGCCACCAGATAGTGGAGCAAGTTCGCCAGCGCAATCGGCGTGGTGCGCGAGCGGACCCAGCGCGGCGGCGTCAGCACCGGCAGGTTGTAGACCATATCGCGCATCACTTCAAAAGCGG
>NZ_JTLF01000128.1:0-16072 GCF_000798855.1 Enterobacter sp. ZOR0014
AGTGCGGGCTGGTGCCCTCACCCCGGCCCTCTCCCACGGGGAGAGGGTGAAAACATTAAAAGCGGCAACCAGAGGTTGCCGCTTTGCTGTTAACCTCGCAGAGCGTTCTTCGCTAAACGCGCGTCTTCCGCCTGACAGGCCGCTGCGGTGAACAGCACATCGGTTGAGGAGTTCAGCGCCGTTTCGCAGGAGTCCTGCAATACGCCGATGATAAAGCCGACGGCCACAACCTGCATGGCGATCTCGTTTGGGATACCGAACATGTTACATGCCAGTGGGATCAGTAGCAGCGAGCCACCCGCCACGCCGGACGCGCCACAGGCACACAGAGAAGCCACCACGCTCAGCAGCAGCGCCGTTGGTAGATCGACCGGAACACCTAAGGTATGTACCGCTGCCAGGGTCAGCACGGTGATGGTGATTGCCGCGCCCGCCATGTTCACGGTCGCACCCAGCGGGATCGACACGGAATAGGTATCGCGGTCCAGATTCAGCTTCTCCGCCAGCGCCATGTTAACCGGGATATTTGCCGCAGAGCTGCGGGTGAAGAAGGCATACACCCCGCTCTCACGCAGGCAGGTTAGCACCAGTGGATACGGGTTGCGGCGGATCTGCCAGAACACCAGCAGCGGGTTGATCACCAGCGCCACCAGCAGCATACAGCCGACCAGAACAACCAGCAGCTGCGCGTAGCCCCACAGCGCGTCGAAACCGGTAGTGGCCAGCGTGGAGGAGACCAGCCCGAAAATACCGATTGGCGCAAAACGAATCACCAGTTTCACCATAAAGGTGACGGCATTCGATAAATCGTTGACCAGATTTTTCGTGGTCTCGTTGCCGTGACGCAGCGCGAAGCCCAGACCAATCGCCCAGACCAGGATGCCGATGTAGTTCGCGTTCATCAGCGCCGTGATGGGGTTGGATACCATGCTCATCAGCAGACCGCGCAGCACTTCCACAATGCCGGACGGCGGTGTGATGTCACCGGCCGCGCTGGTCAGGTGCAGCGTAGACGGGAACAGGAAGCTAAATACCACGGCCGTTAAGGCAGCGGAGAAGGTTCCCAGAAGATACAGGAACAGAATAGGGCGAATGTTGGTTTTTTGTCCGTGCTGGTGGTTGGCAATGGAGGCCATGACCAGCATCAGAACCAGAACCGGTGCGACGGCCTTCAGGGCGCCAACAAAAAGGGTGCCGAGAAGCCCGGTGGCTTCTGCAGCGGGTTTTGACACCATTGCCAGCAGAATGCCCAGTACCAACCCGACGAGAATTTGTTTAACGAGGCTGCCCTGCGCCAGGCGCGCGAACAGACCGCTTGATTGTGTGCTCATACGTTATTCCTGAGTGAAATTGCGTTCCATCCTGTATGTGCTCTAAGTCACATTTATGTCCGGATGTAAGTATTTGTTTGCCTGGTTGAGTATCAGGGAAAGCAGGGCAAGGCGGAAGAGTAAAATGCTGGATTTTACGTGTTGCGTCATGTTTTTTAACTATTGGTTAACGGAAGTGCCGGGTGGCGCTGCGCTTACCCGGCAAAACGCACTAAACCTGCTGCTTCTTATCGTGCTGGCGGTTAACCCAGGTATTGATAATCAGCGTCACGATCAGAATGCCGAACACCACGCCGAGCGAGATAGCGATCGGGATATGGTAGAAATCGACGATCAGCATCTTGATACCGATGAACACGAGGATCACCGACAGGCCATACTTCAGCATCGAGAAGCGCTCTGCGGCACCTGCCAGCAGGAAATACATGGCGCGCAGGCCAAGGATCGCGAACAGGTTAGAGGTCAGGACGATGAACGGATCTGTCGTCACCGCAAAGATGGCCGGAATGCTGTCTACGGCGAAAATCACGTCGCTCAGCTCAACCAGAATCAGCACCAGCAGTAGCGGAGTCGCAAACAGCAGACCGTTCTTGCGCACGAAGAAGTGCTCGCTCTCGATCTTATCCGTCATTCGCAGGTGGCTGCGGATCCACTTGACCAGCGGCTTTTCGCCAATACCGGTTTCATCTTCCTTCGCCAGCGCCATTTTGACCCCGGTGAACAGCAGGAACGCGCCGAAGACGTACAGCAGCCATTCGAACTGGGTAATCAGCCAGCTACCGGCGAAGATCATGATCGTACGCAGGATAATCGCGCCCAGCACGCCATAGACCAGCACACGGCGCTGCAGCGCCGCAGGCACGGCAAAGTAACTGAACAGCATCAGCCAGACGAAGACGTTATCGACCGCGAGGGCTTTTTCAATCAGATAGCCGGTGAGGAAGGCGAGCGCCTGAGGATCGGCCACCGCACGGCCTTCGGTTGAGGCCAGGTACCACCAGAAGGCAGCACAGAAGAGCAGAGAGAGGGTGACCCATACCAGGGACCAGACGGCGGCCTGCTTTATGGACATGCCGTGCTCACCGCGACGCCCCTGCAAAAAGAGGTCGATCGCCAGCATGATGAGCACGACAACCGCGAATCCGCCCCACAACATTGGAGTGCCGACAGAATGCATACTATTTTCCTTACACATAAAAAACAAAAACGGCTATGGTCAGAAGACGATAGCCGTTAGCTTTTTATGCATAGACCTCGCCTTCCGGCAAGGTCTCACTTACAACCACGAAGGTTGCCCGGCGACCGGATGCGATTTTGCACGCATCGTAATGACGATCCACCGGCGAAGAAGTTACTCCCCTTTGCAGGTAACAAAATATGTCAGACCATCGGTTTCGTCAATGGTCAGCGCCTTTTCATTACACAGCTTTACGCGATAGCTTCTGCGCCCACGCCGTCTGCCGGGAACACCACGCCGGTCTGACGGCGGATCTCCGTTTGCAGCTTCGCCGTGGTGCGGCTCACCGCGAGGCCCGGGTGATTCACTTCGTTGTCTTCCACGAGACGGGCGAAGACCTCTGCCTCATAGAGCATAGTGTTAATATGCTGAGGCTGCGTCAGCTCCTGCGCTTTACCACCGCGCGGCACAAAGCTCACTTTCTGACACTCGGAAATCTTCTCAATCACCAGCGACCCGGCTTCGCCCTGAATTTCGCTCGGCAGCACAGAATCACTGACTTTAGAGTGCTGCAGCGTGACGCTGAAATCGCCGTAATCCAGCACCACGACGCCGTGCGCATCCACACCGATTTCCAGCAGGCTGGCCGTGGCCGTGACGCCGTGCGGCTCGCCCCACAGCGCGATTGCAGAGGCCAGGCAGTAAAAACCGATATCCATAATCGAGCCGTTAGAGAAGGCCGGGTTAAAGGTATTGGGGTTCTCGCCGTCCAGATAACGCTGATAGCGCGACGAGTACTGGCAGTAGTTGATGAAGGCTTTACGCACTTTGCCTATTTTCGGCAGCGACTGCTGCAATAGCAGGAAATTCGGCAGGCTGGCCGTTTTGAACGCTTCGAATAGCACCACCTGGTTTTCGCGGGCAAGCGCGATGGCGGCTTCCACTTCCTGGATATTCGACGCCAGCGGCTTCTCGCAAATCACATGCTTTTTATGGCTGAGAAACAGCTTCGTTTGGGGGAAGTGCAGGGAATTCGGGCTGGCGATATACACCGCGTCTATGGCGTCGCTTTGCGCCATCTCGTCGAGAGAGGTGAAGAGATGCTCGACGAGGTAATCATTCGCAAAACTCTGCGCCTGCTCAAGGCTGCGGGAATAGACTGCGGTGAGTTTAAGTTTGCCGGTTTCGTGGGCGGCGTCGACGAACTGGCG
The DNA here is from genome assembly GCF_000798855.1 of Enterobacter sp. ZOR0014. Taxonomy (NCBI): domain Bacteria; kingdom Pseudomonadati; phylum Pseudomonadota; class Gammaproteobacteria; order Enterobacterales; family Enterobacteriaceae; genus Enterobacter; species Enterobacter sp. ZOR0014. The sequence goes on from NZ_JTLF01000128.1 coordinate 3,720, forward strand.
CGTGATCCAGTTCGTTCCAATGACTGCGAAACGTATCATAAACGTTTACGTACTCCGTAGCGGGGAACCTTTAACCACTGTAGCACGTCATCATGACAATTCGCGTGCGTTACTGCGCATTACTCTTTAACGATAAATGCGTCAGCCACAGCCGGGTATCAAACTCCAGCTGGTGGTACTGCGGCTCCATGTGGCAGCACAGGGAATAGAACGCTTTGTCGTGCTCTTTCTCTTTCAGGTGCGCCAGCTCATGGACCACGATCATCCGCAGAAAGGCTTCCGGTGCGTTACGAAAAACCGTCGCCACGCGGATCTCGGCTTTGGCTTTCAGCTTGCCGCCCTGCACGCGGGAGATAGCGGTGTGCAGGCCGAGCGCGTTTTTCAGAACGTGGATTTTGTTGTCGTACATCACCTTGTTGATCGGCGGCGCGCTCTTCAGATACCGGCTTTTTAGATCCTGCGTATACTGCCAGAGGGCTTTATCGGTCGTGAAATCGTGCGTACCGGGGTAGCGTTTTTCCAGCACCGCGCCCAGCTTCTGCTCGGCAATCAGGCTGCGAACCTGAGAAAGTAAATACTCCGGGTAGCCCTGGAGATAAGTAAGTTGGTTCATCAACGCCCCAAATCGACAATAAAACGGGTATACTCACGCACCCTTTTCAGGGATACGCCAAATTTTACCATTCAGGAGGGCCGATGAGCCACTTAGACAACGGTTTCCGTTCACTCAACCTTAAACGTTTCCCGGAAACGGACGACGTTAACCCGCTTCAGGCGTGGGAAGCGGCGGATGATTATCTGCTGCAGCAGTTGGATGATACCGAAATCCTCGGGCCGGTTCTGATCCTGAATGATGCATTCGGCGCGCTGGGCTGCGCCCTGGCGGAGCACAAACCTTACAGCATCGGCGATTCTTACTTAAGCGAGCTGGCGACGCGTGAAAACCTGCGCCATAACGAAATCGACGAATCCAGCGTGAAGTTCCTCGACAGCACCGCGGAGTACCCGCAGGCGCCGGGTGTGGTGCTGATTAAAGTGCCAAAAACCATGGCGCTGCTGGAGCAACAGCTGCGCGCGCTGCGAAAAGTCGTCACGCCAGAAACCCGTATTATCGCGGGTGCCAAGGCACGCGATATCCACACGTCGACGCTGGAGCTGTTCGAGAAAGTCCTCGGTCCAACCACCACTACGCTTGCCTGGAAAAAAGCGCGCCTGATCAACTGTACGTTTAGCGCACCGGAGCTGGCCGACGCGCCAGAGACGCTGAGCTGGAAGCTGGAAGGCACCGACTGGACCATCCACAACCATGCGAACGTCTTCTCCCGTACCGGCCTGGATATCGGCGCACGCTTCTTTATGGAACATCTGCCGGAAAATCTGGAAGGGGAGATCGTCGACCTGGGCTGCGGGAACGGTGTGATTGGCCTGACGCTGCTGGCGAAAAACCCGGACGCCAGCGTGGTGTTTAGCGACGAATCGCCAATGGCGGTGGCCTCCAGCCGTCTGAACGTGGAAACTAACCTGCCAGAGGCGCTGGATCGCTGCGAGTTTATGATCAACAACGCGCTCTCCGGCGTGGAGCCGTTCCGCTTCAACGCCGTGTTCTGTAACCCACCGTTCCATCAGAAGCATGCTCTGACGGATAACGTCGCCTGGGAGATGTTCCACCACGCGCGCCGCTGTCTGAAAATCAACGGCGAGCTGTACATCGTGGCGAACCGCCACCTGGACTACTTCCACAAGCTGAAGAAAATTTTCGGCAACTGCGTCACCATCGCGACGAACAACAAGTTTGTGGTGCTGAAGGCGGTGAAGCTGGGGCGTCGTCGTTAGTATTGTTTTGCCCGGTGGCGCTGCGCTTGCACAGACCTACGGTTTTGTAGGCCCGGTAAGCGCAGCGCCACCGGGCAAGAAATCAAATCGCTAATGCTAACTTCGTCCCCTGTGCAATCGCCCGCCGTGCGTCCAGCTCCATCGCCACATCGCACCCGCCAATCAAATGCACTGTTCTTCCGGCTTCTCGCAGCGGATCCGCCAGATCCCTTCTCGGCTCCTGCCCGGCACACAAAATCACATGATCCACACGCAACAGCTGCGGTTCGCCGCCGATCGTAACGTGCAGACCCTCGTCGTCGATCTTTTCGTAGCTCACCGCCGGGATCATCTTCACCCCGCGTGAAAGCAGGGTTGCCCGATGGATCCAGCCCGTGGTTTTACCCAGTCCTTCGCCCGGCTTGCTGGCTTTACGCTGCAGCATCACAATCTGACGCGGGCTTTTCGGCAATTGCGGTCCTTCCGGACGCAGGCCGCCGGACTGGCTCAGGCTGGTGTCGATACCCCATTCCACGCAAAACTCGGCAATGTTCTGGCTGGTAGCCTCACCCGGCTGGCTTAAGTACATGGCGGTATCAAAGCCGATTCCGCCGCAGCCGATAATCGCTACGCTTTTCCCGACCGGCACTTTGTCACGCAATACGTCGAGATAGCTCAGCACTTTTGGATGATCGATACCTGCGATCGCAGGCGTTCGCGGTACGATCCCACTTGCCAGGATCACCTCATCAAAACCGATCAGATCCGCCGCGCTGACAAACTGATTGAGCCGGAGCTCGACGCCCGTCAGGTCGATCATCCGGCGGTAGTAGCGCAGGGTCTCGTAGAACTCCTCTTTGCCGGGGATCTGTTTGGCGATATTAAACTGCCCGCCAATCTCGCCTGCGGCGTCAAAAAGCGTCACGCTGTGGCCGCGCGAGGCGGCATTCACTGCAAACGCCAGGCCCGCCGGGCCTGCGCCCACGACGGCCAGGCGTTTTATGCTGGCCGCCGGAACGATCGGCATTTTAGTTTCGTGGCAGGCTCGCGGGTTGACGAGGCAGGAGGTCACCTTGCCGACGAAGATCTGATCCAGGCAGGCCTGGTTACAGCCGATGCAGGTGTTGATCTCATCCGCGCGTCCGCTTTGCGCTTTGGACAGCAGCTCGGCATCCGCAAGGAACGGCCGCGCCATCGACACCATGTCGGCATCGCCGCGCGATATCACATCGTCCGCCACCTGCGGGTCGTTAATGCGGTTGGTGGTGACCAGCGGAACAGACACTTTGCCTTTCAGCTTGCGCGTCACCCAGCTGAATGCCGCGCGCGGCACCGGTGTGGCGATGGTCGGAATACGGGCTTCGTGCCAGCCAATCCCGGTGTTAATGAGGGTGGCACCAGCGGCTTCAATCGCCTGCGCCAGCTGCACGGTTTCGTCGAACGTCCCGCCGCCCTCCACCAGGTCGAGCATCGACAGGCGGAAGATGATAATAAAATCTGTTCCTGTTCGTTCGCGCACCGCGCGCACAACTTCAACGGCAAAGCGCATGCGGCGGACATAGTCGCCGCCCCATTCGTCCTCGCGCTGGTTAGTGCGTGCGGCAAGGAATTCGTTAATCAGATAACCTTCTGAGCCCATAACTTCGACGCCGTCATAACCTGCTTCACGCGCCAGCGCCGCGCAGCGGGCGAAGTCGTCAATCAGCGCTATGATCTCGTCGTGGCTGAGGGCATGCGGTGTGAAGCGGTTAATCGGCGCCTGAATGGCCGACGGCGCGACCAGTTTCGGCTGATAGCTGTAGCGCCCGGTGTGCAGGATTTGCAGGGCGATTTTGCCGCCCTCTTTGTGAACCGCGTCGGTAACGATACGGTGATGTGCAAGCTGGCTCGCATCGTTCAACACCGCGCCACCTTCCATCGTCACGCCTGAAGACGCAGGTGCTATGCCACCGGTGACAATCAGCGCCACGCCATGCCGCGCGCGCTCGGCGTAGAAGGCCGCCAGACGCTCGGCACCGTCCGGACGCTCTTCCAGCCCAGTGTGCATCGAGCCCATTAACACGCGGTTTTTAAGGGTGGTGAACCCCAGATCCAGGGGGGCGAACAACGACGGGTAGCGGCTCATAGTCTCTTCCAGTGTAAAATTATTGTTATGTGGTCGGATGAGTTACTAATTTAGCCAGCGGCAGCGGAAAGGTAAAAGCGGGATCGAATGATTGTGATAGATCTCAAAGAACTTCCCCGGTGGCGCTGCGCTTACCGGGGCTACAAAACCGTAGGCCGAATAAGCGCAGCGCCATCCGGCGTATTTTACGGCGCCGCTGCCCGTACCAATCCCGGGGCCTGCCACATCGATGTGGTCAGCCCGCTATCCACCAGCCCAAGCTGGTCGGCATACACCGCCTGCCATTTTTGCATCATGCCGTCATACAGCTCACGATGCTGGGGATTTGGCGTGAACTCGCGGCTCCACTTCACCAGCCGCTCGCCCGTTGAGGCCATATCTGCAAATAATCCCGCGCCTGCGCCTGCCGCAATCGCGCAGCCGAGCGCTGTCGCCTCTTTCACTTCCGGCACGCGTACCGGCAACCCGGTGACGTCGCTTAAGATCTGACTCCACAGGGCGCCTTTTGCCCCTCCGCCCGCAAAAACTAAACTTTCAAACGTCACGCCGGAGAAGCGCGAAATCTGCGCCAGGTTGCAGGCCGAAACGATTGCCGCATTCTCTTCCAGGGCACGGAACAGCGTCGCTTTGTTGCACTTTTCCGGGTCGATAGAGAGGTTAATAAACGACGGCGCGGCGTGGTACCACTGCTTGAAATGCATCGCGTCGGAGAAGATCGGCATCACCCCATGGGAGCCTGCCGGCACGCGGCTCGCCATCTCTTCCAGCAGGGTATAGGTGTCCACTCCCATCCGCCCGGCAATCAGCTTTTCTTCTGCGCAAAAGGCGTCGCGGAACCAGCGCATGGTCAGCCCGGTGAAGAAGCTGATCGACTCCGCCTGGGCCATGCCGGGGATGACGTGCGGGTTCACGCGGATATTCATATCGGGATCGGTGCGCACCTGCGGCAGGTTCACCACCTGCTGCCAGAAGGTGCCGCCCAGCACCGCCGTTTGTCCGGCGCGGACCACGCCCAGCCCCAGGCAGCCCAGCTGCACGTCGCCACCGCCCATTACCACCGGCGTGCCTTCGCGCAGGCCGCTTTGCTGCGCGGCTTCATGGGTAATGGCTCCCAGTACGCTGCCGGTCTCTTTCACCGGGGAGAGAATATCGGCGCGCAGCCCGGCCATGTCGAGCAGCGCCGGACGCCAGTCGCGGGAAAAGAGATCGAGCATGCCCGTGGTGCCCGCATTGGAGGGATCCACCGCCAGCTCGCCGGAAAGCTTCGCCGCCAGCCAGTCGCTGATCATGGTGATGGTCGCGGCCTTGCGGTAGATGTCGGGGCGATGGTGCGCCAGCCACAGAAGGCGCGGCATGGCGCTCAGGGCGAGAGTTTGCCCGGAGACGTCATACACTTCGGATTCAAAGCGGTTGTCGTGGATCTCTTTGAGCTCGGCCACCTCGCGGCTGGCGCGGGCGTCGACGTTGGCGCAGGCCCAGATGGCCTCGCCGTTGCGGTCGTACAGCACAATCCCTTCGCGCATGGAGCAGCAGGCAACGGACTGGATATCCGCCGCGGTCAGGTGCGCACGCTCCAGCGCCTGATGAATGCACTGGCAGGTCAGCCGCCAGTTGGTGTCGAGATCGAACTCCATCGATCCCGGTACGTTCTCCACGCTCAGGTGCTTCCACTCGGCCTGACCGACGGCAATCTGGCTGCCCTGTAAATCGAAAATCACGGCGCGAACGCTGCCGGTCCCTGCATCTAACGCTAAAAGGTAACTCATGAGCTTGCCTCGTTGTTAGCGCAGGGCATCCCCGTTACGTCAGGGCCAGCACCGCGCGGGCTGTCGTCTCCTCCGTCACCAGGCCATTGATACGGCGACCCTTAAGTGCGGCATAAATCGCATCGGCTTTCTCTTCCCCGCCGGCCACGCCAACGATGGTGGGCAGTTGCGCCAGTTCATCGAGCGTGACGCCGAGTAATTCTTTATGGATCTCCAGCTCCTCAACGCATTCCCCCTCGGCATTAAGGAAATAACCGAGAATGTCGCCGACTGCGCCTTTGCGGGCGTACATCAGCTGTTCACCTTCGCTGATATAGCCGGAGCGCAGTATCGTGGCGTCACGGCGCTGGTTCACCGAACCAATGCCAACCACCGCCACGTCGGCGGCGGTGGCGGCGAGGATCACGTCCCGCACGCTGGTTTCACGTTTTAAGATCCCGGCAACGGAGGCGGATGACACGCGCAGCGGGGCGGGGATCATGCTGACGCTGCAGGCCGCGTCCAGCTGGCCGATACCGGTCATATACGGCCCGACGCCGCCGGAGAGCGTCACCAGGCGGATCTGCTGCGAGCTGATAAAGCCGCTCAGGTGCTGCAGGCTGCTCATGGTCGTTTCACCAAATCCCACCGCCAACAGCTGGCCGGGCTCCAGCACGCCCATTAGCGACTGCGCCGCGCCAATGCCCAGCCGCACGTTCATCGGCGGCGTATTCAGGGCGGGCATCACGCGCACCAGCTTCAGCCCAAAGCGCTGCTGTAGTTCGGTTTCCAGCGCCAGACAGCCCTCGTAACGGGAGTTGATCTGCACGCGGATCACCCCGGACTGGCGGCCTTTCTCCAGCAGACGGGAGATCTTCAAACGCGGCAGCCCGAGTCGCTCACCGATGTCGTTCTGGGTCAGCCCGTCGTGGTAATAGCACCAGGCCACGCGCGCCACCAGCTCCTCTTCCGCCAGCGCCAGCCCGGCAAACCGTCCTTCTTCCGCAGTGCGTTTATCGCTCATAATTGAACTCTTATAAAAATTTAGATCATATGTTCGTGATGACGCGAAGGGAAAATGTGAGCCACGCGACAAAACGGATCTTTAAGCGGGTTTCTGTTTTATCTGGATCTTAATCAATAAAACTGTGATCCCTGCACGGTTGTAAATATAGTTCACCGTCTACGCTTTTGAACATTATTAAATCTAAAAATCATTTGTTCAATAGCGGAGCGATGATGACACCACTTATTGAAGCGCGGGGGATCAGCAAGCAGTTCTCGGGCGTGCCGGTGTTAAAAGGCATTGATTTCACGCTGCTCGCGGGCCAGGTACACGCCCTGATGGGCGGGAACGGCGCGGGAAAATCGACGCTGATGAAGATCATCGCCGGAGTTGAAACGCCGGACAGCGGTGAACTTTCGGTTGCGGGGGAGTCTTTTGCACGGCTTACGCCAGCGCAGGCGCATAGGCTCGGCATTTATCTGGTACCGCAGGAGCCGCTGCTGTTCCCCAACCTGACGGTGCGGGAAAACATCCTCTTTCGCCTGCCCCGTGAACGGGATCTGGAACCGCGCCTGGCCGATAAGCTCCAGCAGCTGCAATGCCAGCTTAACCTTGATGCCACCGCCAGCACTCTGGAAGTGGCGGATCAGCAAATGGTAGAGATCCTCCGCGGATTAATGCGCAACGCCAGGATCCTGATCCTCGACGAACCCACCGCCTCGCTCACGCCCGGCGAAACCGAACGCCTCTTCCGCCAGATCCGCGCGTTGCAGGCGCTTGGCGTCGGCATTGTTTTTATCTCGCATAAGCTGCCGGAAATTCGCCTGCTTTCGAGCCACATCTCGGTGATGCGCGACGGTGCAGTGGTGCTGAGCGGTGAAACCGCGCAGTTTGACGATAACGCCCTGATTGCCGCCATGACGCCAGTGAGTCGGGAAAAATCTCTGAGCGAGACGCAAAAGCTGTGGCTGGCATTGCCGGGCAACCGCCGCACCCAGCCGCAGAATTTCCCGGTGCTGCGCGTGGAGGATCTCACCGGGGAGGGGTTTATCGATCTGAGTCTTGAGATCTTCGCCGGTGAGATCGTCGGCCTGGCCGGGCTGGTGGGATCCGGGCGCACCGAGTTTGCCGAAACGCTTTACGGCCTGCGTCCGGTGCGCGGGGGGCGCGTCTGGCTGGAGAATCAGGAAATCACTGCCGATCCGCCTGGTTCACGTCTGGAAAAAGGGCTGGTTTACCTGCCGGAAGACAGGCAGGTTTCCGGCCTGTTCCTCGACGCGCCGATCCGCTGGAACACCGTGGCGCTGAACGAGCCGTCTCTCTGGCAGCAGCGCAAGCGGGAGTCGGCGGTGGTAGAGCGCTATCACCGTGCGCTCGGGATTAAGCTCAACCATGCGGATCAAACCGTGCGTACGCTCTCCGGCGGCAACCAGCAGAAGGTACTGCTGGCGCGCTGTCTGGAGGCCAATCCTTTACTCCTTATTGTCGATGAACCGACGCGTGGCGTGGACGTCTCCGCGCGCGCCGATATCTACCAGCTCATCAAAAGCGTGGCCGCGCAGAACGTCGCGGTACTGATGATCTCAAGCGATCTCGATGAGTTCCCGGGCCTTGCCGATCGCGTACTGGTGATGCATCAGGGCGTACTCAGCGGCGAGCTGCCGCGCCATGCCGTTAGCCTCGACAGGATGATGGCGCTGGCGTTCGGAGGGCAATCATGAAGACCTTATTAAAGAACCGTGAGTTGAGCGCGTTTCTCGCCATTCTGGCACTGTTTGCCGTGCTGGTGGCGCTGAACCCGTCTTACTTCAGCCTGCAAACGCTGGGGATGATCTTCGCCAGTGCCCAGATCCTGATCCTGCTGGCCATCGGTGCCGCGCTGGTCATGCTGACCCGCAATATTGACGTCTCGGTGGGCTCGATCGTTGGGCTGTCGGCAATCGCCGTCGGCGTGGCGCTCAATGGCGGCTACAGCCTGCCCGTTTCCATCCTCTTCGCACTGTCGATTGGCGCACTGGCCGGGGCATTTAACGGCGTGCTGGTGGTGGGGCTGCGCATCCCGGCGATTGTTGCCACCCTCGGCACGTTGGGGCTGTATCGCGGGGCGATGCTACTCTGGACGGGCGGGAAGTGGATTGAAGGGTTGCCGCCGGGGCTGAAATCTCTCTCTGAACCGCTTGCCCTCGGCATGTCGCCACTCGGTATGGTGGTGTTAATTATCGCAGCCGCGGGCGCGTGGACGCTGTCGCGTACCGCGTTCGGCCGTGATTTCTACGCGGTGGGGGATAACCTCGCCGCCGCGCGTCAGCTGGGCGTAGCGGTGAACCGCACCCGCATGCTCGCCTTTACCCTGAACGGCATGCTGGCGGCCTGCGCAGGGATTGTCTTTGCCGCGCAAATTGGTTTTGTCCCCAACCAGACCGGCAGCGGGCTGGAGATGAAGGCCATCGCCGCCTGCGTGCTCGGGGGGATCTCTCTGCTGGGCGGCACCGGCACGCTGATCGGTGCCTTGCTTGGGGCTTTCTTCCTCACCCAAATCGACACCGTACTGGTGCTGTTCAGGCTGCCAGCCTGGTGGAATGACTTTATCGCCGGGCTGGTGCTGCTGGGCGTACTGGTGCTCGACGGGCGGCTGCGTCAGGCGCTGGCGCGCCATCAGCGGGCGCTGAAATACGGCCGCTTCCAGCCAGGTCACAGAGGGGGAAAGCACGTCACTCCCTTTCCCAAACGCAAAAAAGAGGTGGCGTAAATGAAGCTTAACTGGGAAAGCGCGCTGCTGATTTTGCTGGTGCTGGAGATCCTGCTCTTTGGCGCCATTAACCCGCGCATGCTCGACATCAATATGCTGCTGTTCAGCACCAGCGACTTCATCTGTATCGGTATCGTGGCGCTGCCGCTCACGCTTGTCATTATCAGCGGCGGGATCGACATCTCGCTGGGTTCGACCATGGGCCTGTGCGCCATCGCGCTGGGGGTGATGATGCAGGCCGGGTGGCCGATGGCGGTGGCCATTCCGCTGACGCTGCTGCTCGGCCTGCTGTGCGGGCTGGTGAATGCGGCGCTGATCCACTACACCGGCATCAGTCCACTGGTGATTACCCTCGGCACGCTCTATCTCTACGGTGGCGGGGCGTTGCTGCTTTCCGGCATGGCGGGGGCGACGGGCTATGAGGGCATCGGCGGCTTCCCGGACAGCTTTACCGCGTTCGCGAATCTCACGGTCGTTGGCCTGCCGCTCCCGCTGGTGCTGTTCGCTGTGATTACCGTTTTCTTCTGGCTGATTACCCACCGCGGGCGCTTTGGCCGTCATCTGTTTTTGATTGGCCAGAACCCGCGTGCGGCGCGCTATGCGGCGCTGTCGGTTAACGGTATGCCCTACGCGCTGTACGGTCTGGTGGGCGTGGCCTCGGCCATTGCCGCACTGATCATGGTCTCCTATTTCGGTTCCGCGCGGTCAGATCTGGGGCGCGATTTGCTGATGCCTGCGCTCACCGCCGCCGTACTCGGCGGGGCGAATATCTATGGCGGGTCAGGTTCGGTTGTCGGTACGGCGCTGGCAGCGCTGCTGGTGGGGTACCTGCAACAGGGTTTACAGATGGTCGGCATCCCCAACCAGGTATCGAGCGCGCTTTCAGGAGCGCTGCTGGTTGTGGTGGTGATGGGTCGTTCGCTGAGTCTGCACCGCGAATGGGTGCGTTCTCTCTTTAGAAAACTTTCCGGAGCGTAAGATGAAAACAAAACTGATAGTCCTGGCAATGGCCCTCAGCTTCGCCTCGGCGCAGGCGGCGGATCGGATTGCCTTTATCCCGAAACTGGTGGGGGTTGGCTTCTTCACCAGCGGCGGCAACGGTGCGAAAGAGGCGGGGAAAGACCTCGGCGTGGACGTCACCTATGACGGTCCAACCGAGCCGAGCGTTTCCGGCCAGGTGCAGCTCATCAACAACTTCGTTAACCAGGGCTACAACGCGATTATCGTCTCTGCCGTGTCGCCGGACGGCCTCTGCCCGGCCTTAAAACGCGCGATGCAGCGCGGTGTCAAAGTGCTGACCTGGGATTCCGACACCAAACCGGAGTGCCGCAGCATATATATCAACCAGGGGACGCCGGAACAGCTCGGCGGCCTGCTGGTGGAAATGGCGGGCAAGCAGGTCACCAAACCGAATGCCAAAGTGGCATTCTTCTACTCCAGCCCGACGGTCACCGATCAGAACCAGTGGGTGAAAGAGGCGAAGGCTAAAATCGAGAAAGATCATCCTCAGTGGCAGATCGTGACCACTCAGTTTGGCTATAACGATGCTACCAAATCCCTGCAAACCGCCGAGGGGATCTTAAAAGCGTATCCGGATCTGGATGCGATCATCGCCCCGGATGCCAACGCCCTGCCAGCCGCTGCGCAGGCAGCAGAAAACCTGAAGCGGGAAGGGGTGGCGATTGTCGGGTTCAGCACGCCAAACGTCATGCGCCCATACGTGGAACGCGGCACGGTAAAAGCCTTCGGCCTGTGGGACGTGGTGCAACAGGGCAAAATTGCGGTCAATGTCGCCGATCGTTTACTGAAAAAAGGCGATCTTAACGTTGGCGACAGCGTGGACGTGAAAGAGATCGGTACGCTGAAGGTCGAACCGAACAGCGTGCAGGGCTACCAGTATGAGGCGAAAGGTAACGGCATCGTGCTGCTGCCGGAACGCGTGGTGTTCACTAAAGAGAACATCAACAAATACGATTTCTGACGGGGGAACAAATGGCTGATTTAGACGACATCAAAGACGGGAAGGATTTTGGCATCGGCACGCCACAGCAAAATGTGCCGTTTACCCTGAAGGGCTGTGGTTCGCTGGACTGGGGGATGCAGTCCAGGCTTTCGCGCATCTTCAACCCGCAAAGCAACCGCACGGTGATGCTGGCCTTTGACCACGGTTATTTCCAGGGGCCGACCACCGGCCTTGAGCGTATCGATCTCTCCATCGCGCCGCTGTTTGGTGAAACCGATGTGCTGATGTGTACCCGCGGCATCCTGCGGAGCACCGTGCCTGCGGCCACCAACAAACCGGTCGTGCTGCGCGCCTCCGGCGGTAACTCAATTCTGGGCGAATTGTCCAACGAGTGCGTGGCGGTGGCAATGGAAGATGCGCTCCGGCTGAACGTCTGCGCGGTCGCAGCACAGGTCTACATTGGCAGCGAGTTCGAGCATCAGTCGATCAACAACATCATCAAGCTTGTCGACGCCGGTGCCCGCTACGGCATGCCAACCCTCGCGGTGACAGGGGTGGGGAAAGAGATGGCGCGCGACGCGCGGTATTTCTCACTTGCCAGCCGCATTGCCGCCGAAATGGGGGCGCAGTTCGTCAAAACCTATTATGTGGATGAGGGCTTTGAAAAAGTCACCGCCAGCTGCCCGGTGCCGATCGTCATCGCCGGCGGCAAAAAGCTGCCGGAGCACGAAGCGCTGGAGATGTGCTGGCGCGCGATTGACCAGGGCGCATCCGGTGTGGACATGGGGCGCAATATCTTCCAGTCCAGCGCGCCGCTCGCCATGCTGAAGGCAGTGAAAAAAGTGGTTCACGAGAACATGAGCGCCCGTGAAGCGTTCCAGTTCTGGCAGGAAGAGAAACAGGGAGAAGCAAAATGAACGTGACGTTAGTGGAGATCAACATCAAACATGTTC
>NZ_JTLF01000381.1:0-7016 GCF_000798855.1 Enterobacter sp. ZOR0014
CTTACGCATAGCTATTCAAAAATCAGGTCGTTTGAGTGATGATTCACGCGAACTGCTGGCCCGCTGCGGGATTAAAATCAACCTGCACACCCAGCGCCTGATTGCTCTGGCTGAAAACATGCCGATCGACATTCTGCGCGTGCGTGATGACGATATTCCAGGCCTGGTCATGGATGGCGTCGTTGATCTCGGGATTATCGGTGAAAACGTGCTGGAAGAAGAATTGCTGACCCGCCGTGCACAGGGCGAAGACCCGCGTTACTTCACCCTGCGTCGTCTGGACTTTGGCGGCTGCCGCCTGTCGCTGGCAACGCCGGTTGATGAACCCTGGGACGGTCCGGCCGCGCTGAATGGCAAACGTATCGCCACCTCCTACCCTCACCTGTTAAAGCGTTATCTGGATCAGAAAGGCGTGCAGTTTAAATCCTGCCTGCTGAACGGCTCGGTTGAAGTGGCACCGCGTGCGGGTCTGGCGGACGCTATCTGTGACCTCGTCTCTACCGGCGCGACGCTGGAAGCGAACGGCCTGCGCGAGGTCGAAGTGATTTACCGCTCCAAAGCGTGTCTGATCCAGCGTGATGGCGATATGGCCGATGCCAAGCAGCAGCTCATCGACAAACTGCTGACCCGTATTCAGGGCGTGATTCAGGCACGTGAATCAAAATACATCATGATGCATGCGCCGACCGAGCGTCTGGATGAAGTGATTGCCCTGCTGCCGGGCGCAGAACGTCCAACCATTCTGCCACTGGCGGGCGATCAGCAGCGCGTGGCAATGCACATGGTCAGTAGCGAAACCCTCTTCTGGGAAACCATGGAAAAACTGAAGGCGCTGGGCGCAAGCTCCATTCTGGTGCTGCCAATTGAGAAGATGATGGAGTAACGGCCATGCGTTTTAACACAATCATCGACTGGAATACCTGTAGCGACGCACAGCAGCGCGAGCTGCTGATGCGCCCGGCGATTTCCGCCTCCGAAAGCATCTCCCGCACCGTGGCGGAGATCCTTGATAGCGTCAAAACGCGTGGCGATGACGCGCTGCGTGAATACAGTGCAAAGTTTGATAAAACCGAAGTGGGCGCGCTACAGGTCACCGGGCAGGAAATCGCAGAGGCGGAAAGCCGCCTCGGTGACGACATCAAACAGGCGATGGCCGTCGCGGTGAAAAACATTGAGACCTTCCACGTCGCGCAGAAACTGCCGACCGTGGATGTAGAAACCCTGCCCGGCGTGCGTTGCCAGCAGGTGACGCGCCCGGTAGCGTCAGTCGGGCTTTATATCCCTGGCGGTTCAGCGCCGCTGTTTTCAACCGTATTAATGCTCGCAACCCCGGCGCGTATCGCCGGATGCCAGAAAGTGGTGCTGTGCTCTCCGCCACCGATTGCCGATGAGATCCTTTATGCGGCAAAGCTGTGCGGCGTACAGGCAGTCTATAAAGTGGGCGGTGCCCAGGCCATTTCGGCCCTGGCGTTCGGGACTGAGTCCATTCCGAAGGTCGACAAAATCTTTGGACCGGGCAACGCGTATGTAACCGAAGCCAAGCGCCAGGTCAGCCAGCGTCTGGACGGTGCGGCAATTGATATGCCAGCCGGCCCTTCTGAGGTACTGGTGATTGCCGACAGCGGCGCAACGCCGGATTTCGTGGCGTCCGACCTGCTTTCACAGGCAGAACACGGCCCGGACTCCCAGGTCATTTTGCTGACACCGGACGCCGATATGGCTAAACGTGTGGGTGAGGCCGTTGAGCGTCAGCTTGCCGACCTGCCCCGTGCCGACACGGCACGCCAGGCATTATCCGCCAGCCGCCTGATTGTGGCGCGTGACCTGGAACAGTGCATTGCTATTTCCAACCAGTACGGCCCGGAGCATCTGATTATTCAGACCCGCAACGCCCGCGATCTGGTCGACAGCATTACCAGCGCTGGCTCGGTGTTCCTCGGCGACTGGTCACCGGAATCCGCGGGCGACTACGCTTCTGGTACCAACCACGTTCTGCCGACGTATGGCTATACCTCAACCTGTTCCAGCCTGGGCCTGGCAGATTTCCAGAAACGGATGACCGTGCAGGAACTTTCCCGAGAAGGGTTTGCCTCGCTGGCTTCAACTATTGAGACGCTGGCCGCCGCCGAACGTCTGACTGCCCACAAAAATGCCGTTACGCTGCGCGTTGCAGCGCTGAAGGAGCAAGCATGAACATTGAAGAATTAGCCCGCGAAAATGTCCGTCGCCTGACGCCTTATCAGTCCGCGCGCCGCCTGGGTGGCAAAGGCGATGTCTGGCTGAACGCCAACGAATTCCCGACGGCGGTGCAGTTTGAGCTGTCGCAGCAAACGTTGAACCGTTATCCGGAGTGTCAGCCGAAAGCGGTAATCGAAAACTACGCCCAGTACGCAGGCGTGAAACCGGAGCAGGTGCTGGTCAGCCGTGGGGCAGACGAAGGCATTGAACTGCTGATCCGCGCGTTCTGCGAGCCGGGAAAAGACGCAGTAATGTACTGCCAGCCAACCTACGGCATGTACAGCGTCAGCGCCGAAACCTTCGGCGTGGCGTGCCGCAACGTGCAGGCGCTGGAGAACTGGCAGCTGGATCTGCAGGGGATTGCTGACAATCTTGACGGCGTAAAAGTCGTGTTTGTCTGCAGCCCGAACAATCCAACCGGACAGATTATCACGCCACAGGATATTCGTACCCTGCTGGAAATGACGCGCGGTAAAGCGCTGGTGGTCGCGGACGAAGCCTATATTGAGTTCTGCCCACAGGCGACGCTGACAGGCTGGCTTGAGGAGTATCCGCATCTTGTTGTCCTGCGCACACTGTCGAAGGCTTTCGCCCTCGCGGGCTTGCGCTGCGGATTCACCCTGGCGAATAAAGCAGTCATCGACCTGCTTTTGAAAGTCATCGCCCCGTATCCACTTTCCACGCCGGTTGCGGATATTGCGGCACAGGCGTTGACGCCTCAGGGCATTAATGCGATGCGCGAACGCGTGGCGCAGATCCTGGAAGAACGCCAGTACCTGGTCACCGCCCTGAAGGATATTGCGTGCGTGGAGCAGGTGTTTGACTCGGAAACCAATTACATCCTGGTGCGTTTTACCGCCTCGAGTGCCGTATTTAAATCTTTGTGGGATCAGGGCATTATCTTACGAGACCAGAATAAACAACCTTCCCTGAGCGGCTGCCTGCGCATTACCGTAGGCACCCGCGCAGAGAGCCAGCGCGTGATTGACGCCCTGAAAGCGGAGAAAGTATGACCCAGAAGATCCTTTTCATCGATCGTGACGGCACCCTTATTTCGGAGCCACCAGCCGATTTTCAGGTCGATCGTTTCGACAAACTGGCTTTTGAACCGGACGTGATACCGGTGCTGCTTACGCTGCAAAAAGCCGGTTATAAGCTGGTGATGATCACCAACCAGGACGGTCTGGGTACCGACAGCTTCCCGCAGGCAGACTTTGACGGCCCCCATAATTTAATGATGCAGGTGTTGACCTCTCAGGGCGTAGTGTTCGATGAAGTACTGATTTGTCCGCACATGCCAGCCGATGAGTGCGACTGCCGTAAGCCAAAAGTGAAGCTGGTTGAGCGCTATCTGGCTGAGGATATGCTGGATAAAACCAACAGCTATGTCATCGGGGATCGCATCACTGATATTACGCTGGCGGAAAATATGGGCATTGCGGGGCTTCGCTACGACCGCAACAATCTTAGCTGGGCAAAGATTGGCGAACAGCTGACAAAACGTGACCGCTACTCGCACGTTGAACGCAACACCAAAGAGACACAGATTGATGTGAAGGTCTGGCTGGACCGTGAAGGCGGCAGCAAGATCCACACCGGTGTCGGTTTCTTTGA
Organism: Enterobacter sp. ZOR0014; assembly: GCF_000798855.1. Lineage (NCBI taxonomy): Bacteria > Pseudomonadati > Pseudomonadota > Gammaproteobacteria > Enterobacterales > Enterobacteriaceae > Enterobacter > Enterobacter sp. ZOR0014. The sequence goes on from NZ_JTLF01000381.1 coordinate 3,853, forward strand.
CCATATGCTGGACCAGATTGCCACCCACGGCGGTTTCCGCATGGAAATCTCGGTGAAGGGTGACCTTTACATTGACGATCACCACACCGTAGAAGATACCGGTCTGGCGCTGGGTGAAGCCCTGAAGCTGGCGCTCGGCGACAAACGCGGCATCAACCGTTTTGGCTTTGTTCTTCCGATGGACGAATGTCTGGCGCGCTGCGCGATGGACATCTCCGGTCGTCCGCACCTGGAATACAAAGCTGACTTCACCTATCAGCGCGTGGGCGATCTCAGCACCGAAATGGTGGAGCATTTCTTCCGTTCCTTGTCCTACACCATGGGCCTGACGTTGCATCTGAAAACGAAAGGCAAAAACGATCACCACCGCGTGGAAAGTCTGTTTAAAGCCTTTGGCCGTACGCTGCGTCAGGCGATCCGCGTGGAAGGTGACGCCCTTCCCTCGTCGAAAGGAGTGCTGTGATGAACGTGGTGATTCTGGACACCGGATGCGCCAACCTGAACTCCGTCAAATCGGCCATTGCGCGCCACGGCTACGAGCCGGTGGTGAGCCGTGATCCGGACGTGGTATTGCGCGCCGACAAGCTTTTCCTGCCCGGCGTAGGCACCGCCCAGGCGGCGATGGATCAGATCCACGAGCGCGAGCTGGTCGATTTGATCAAAGCCTGTACCCAACCGGTACTGGGGATTTGCTTAGGCATGCAGCTTCTGGGTCGCCGCAGCGAAGAGAGCAACGGCGTTGACCTACTGGGTATTATTGACGAAGACGTACCGAAAATGACCGACCACGGCCTGCCGCTACCACATATGGGGTGGAACCGCGTTTACGCGAAAGCAGGTGACCGTCTGTTTCGCGGCATCGAAGACGGTGCGTATTTTTACTTCGTGCACAGCTACGCCATGCCGGTGAACGCCCATACCATCGCCCAGTGCAACTACGGCGAGGCATTTACTGCCGCGGTGCAGAAAGACAATTTCTTCGGCGTGCAGTTTCACCCGGAACGTTCGGGCGCCGCGGGCGCGCAGTTGCTGAAAAACTTCCTGGAGATGTGATGATCATTCCCGCTTTAGATTTAATTGACGGCACGGTTGTCCGTCTGCATCAGGGCGATTACGGCCAGCAGCGTGACTACGGGAACGACCCGCTGCCGCGTCTGCAGGATTATGCGGCTCAGGGCGCGCAGGTATTGCATCTGGTGGATTTGACGGGCGCGAAAGATCCGGCGAAACGCCAGATCCCGCTGCTGAAAAACCTGGTTGCTGGCGTTAATGTGCCCGTACAGGTCGGCGGCGGCGTGCGTACGGAAGAGGACGTTGCGGCACTGCTGGATGCAGGCGTGGCGCGCGTGGTGGTAGGCTCAACCGCGGTCAACGATCCTGAGACCGTGAAAGGCTGGTTCCGCCGCTTCGGCGCCGATGCGCTGGTGCTGGCGCTGGACGTTCGCATTGACGAACAAGGTAATAAGCAGGTGGCGATCAGCGGCTGGCAGGAAAACTCCGGGATAACGCTGGAAGAACTGGTCGAGATGTATCTGCCCGTTGGCCTGAAGCACGTGCTGTGCACCGATATCTCTCGCGACGGTACGCTGGCAGGCTCTAATGTCTCGCTGTATGAAGAGGTTTGTGCACGTTATCCGCAGGTGGCGTTCCAGTCTTCAGGCGGCATCGGCGATATAGACGACGTGGCTGCGCTGCGCGGTACCGGTGTAAAGGGTGTGATTGTAGGCCGTGCCCTGCTGGAAGGTAAATTTACTGTAATGGAGGCGATTCAATGCTGGCAAAACGGATAATCCCTTGTCTTGACGTACGCGACGGTCAGGTTGTGAAAGGCGTGCAGTTCCGCAACCACGAGATTATTGGCGACATCGTTCCGCTGGCAAAACGTTATGCCGATGAAGGCGCAGACGAACTGGTCTTTTACGATATTACCGCCTCAAGCGATGGTCGCGTGGTCGACAAAAGCTGGGTCGCGCGCGTGGCGGAAGTGATTGATATTCCGTTTTGTGTCGCGGGCGGGATTAAGTCCGCTGACGACGCGGCCAAAATTCTCTCTTTTGGTGCCGACAAGATTTCCATCAACTCCCCTGCCCTGGCCGACCCGGAGCTGATTACCCGTCTGGCCGATCGCTTTGGCGTGCAGTGCATTGTGGTTGGGATCGACACCTGGTATGACGCTGCAACCGGTAAATATCACGTCAACCAGTATACCGGTGATGAGAGCCGGACGCGTGTCACCCAATGGGAAACGCTGGACTGGGTGCAGGAAGTGCAGAAGCGCGGCGCGGGTGAGATTGTGCTGAACATGATGAACCAGGACGGCGTGCGTAACGGGTATGACCTCGAGCAACTGAAAAAAGTCCGCGCGGTCTGCCACGTGCCGCTGATTGCCTCCGGCGGTGCGGGCACCATGGAGCACTTCCTGGAAGCTTTCCGTGATGCGAACGTAGACGGTGCGCTGGCGGCGTCCGTGTTCCACAAACAGATTATTAATATTGGTGAGTTAAAGACGTACCTGGCCGACCAGGGCGTGGAGATCAGGGTATGTTAACAGAGCAACAACAGGCGCAGCTGGACTGGGAAAAAACTGACGGATTACTGCCGGTGGTTGTACAGCATGCCGTCTCAGGCGAAGTGCTGATGCTGGGGTATATGAACAAGGACGCGCTGGCGAAAACGATCGACAGCGGCAAGGTGACGTTTTTCTCACGCACGAAACAGCGTCTGTGGACCAAAGGTGAAACCTCAGGTCATTTCCTGAATGTGATCAGCATGGCGCCAGACTGCGATAACGACACCCTGCTGGTGCTGGCCAATCCGATCGGGCCGACCTGCCACAAGGGCACCAGCAGCTGCTTCGGTGAGGCGAGCCACCAGTGGCTGTTCCTGTATCAACTGGAACAGCTACTGGCAGAGCGTAAAACGGCGGATCCTGAAAGCTCCTATACCGCGAAGCTGTATGCCAGCGGGACTAAGCGTATTGCGCAGAAGGTGGGAGAGGAAGGCGTTGAGACGGCTCTGGCTGCGACGGTGCATGACCGCGAGGAGCTGACTAATGAAGCGTCGGATTTGATGTATCACCTTCTGGTGCTGCTGCAGGATCAGGAGCTGGATTTGACGGCGGTGATCGAGAATCTTCGTAAGCGCCACAAATAAAAAACCGGGGA
>NZ_JTLF01000054.1:0-19022 GCF_000798855.1 Enterobacter sp. ZOR0014
CTGCCTGCCGCCTCAACTGGCCTGATCACCGTTCCAGCGCCACGCGAGCCGCGTGGCGCGTTGCATTACAGACCGAGCCGTAATCCATCACTTTTCCCTGCAACAGCAGGTTAAAGACCGGCGCCTGCGGTCGGTTAAGCCGCGTTTGCAGCAGGTGAACGGCTTCAATCCCCAGCTCCCGACAGGGCACCGTCACGCCCGTGACCGGTTTTTCCAGACGGTGCGCCAGGTTCCATGCAAAATCGGTCGTTATCAGTGAAATATCTTCCGGAACGCGCAGCCCGTGTCGGGTTAACGCCCTGACTACCCCTTCCACCATGCTGGTGCTGTTCGGGAAAATCACCTCCGGCCACTGCAATCTATCATGGCTCATCAGCCACTCATCCAAAGCCCGCTCAGCCTCTTCAGCGGTAAACCACTCCGTCACGAGCAAATCACGCTGGGGATCGAAGCCCACGTGAAAATGGCGGTACGCCTCTTTAATGCCGTCCAGACGCGCGTAAAGCGTTTCTCGCCGCAGGCAGGTGAGCGTGAGCACACGCCGATGTCCCTGCTCAAAAAGATACTGCATGGCGGTAAACCCAATCGCCCGGTGATCGGGTGACACGGCATCCAGCTCCCGATCCCGATCAACGGAATTAATTAACACGCAGGGCTTATTTAACGTGCTCGCCAGTTTAAATATGGTGGAATCATCAGTCCCAATAATAATTATCGCATTAATATTCTTCTGACTGGCCTTTTCCATAAATAATTTCACGTCGGCGTGCTGTTCTTCTAATCCACAGCAGCTCACCCACACATTGTGCCGCGCGCAGGCTTCAGTAATCCCTTTTGTGACTTCCAGATAAAAAATATCGCCGCGTCCCTGAAAGGTTCTTTCTGGCGCAAAAACAGCGATACCGTTAATTAACAGTCTGCCGCTCGCCATGGACTCCAGTACGCCTAATTCTCTGGCAGTACGAACGATCGCCTCCCGGGCTTTATCGCTGGTATACGATTTGCCGCTTAATACCCGAGATACCGTACTGACGGAATAGCCCGTCAGGGCCGCAATCTCCTCCATTTTTAACCTGCCTGGCATAGTGTGACCTCGCTCTCATTCAGTTTTTGCAAATATTTGCAGAAACAGCCTTTTGATTTTAAAACCAAATTTCAGAAAGCCTGGAGATTACTTAATCACCTTGCGAGTATTCTCACAAAAACACATTGTCGCTGCGGCTCGCCTTTCCTATTTTCCGGTCATCACTTCTTTTCAACAGAAATTAAGGTGTGACATGGATAAGGTACGTTTTGGCATTATTGGAATAGGTAATATCGGCACGGTCCACGCGCGCTATTTACTGGCGGGTACGGTCAGCGACGCGTGCCTGACGGCGGTTTGCGATAATGCACCGGAAAAGCACCCGGCCATTCGCCAGCTGGTCGGCAATCTCCCCGTGTTCAGTGATGCCCAGGAGATGATCCAGAGCGGGCTTATCGACGCGGTGATTGTCGCGACGCCGCACTACGAGCATCCGCGCCTGTCGATGCTGGCGATGCGCAACGGCATTCACACCCTGTGTGAAAAACCGGCGGGGGTATACACGGCGCAGGTGCAGGAGATGAACGCCTGCGCCCGGGAGTGCGACGTGGTGTTTGGCATCATGTACAACCAGCGCCCGAACCCGCTTTATCAGAAGGTAAAAGACCTTATCGACAGCGGCGAGCTGGGCGAGATCCGCCGCTCCAACTGGATCATCACCAACTGGTATCGCTCGCAGAGCTACTACAACTCCGGCGGCTGGCGCGCCACCTGGAAAGGGGAAGGTGGCGGCGTCTTGCTCAACCAGGATCCGCATCAGCTCGATCTCTGGCAGTGGCTGGTCGGAATGCCGGTCCGTCTGCGCGCGTTTTGCCAGTTCGGCAAACATCGCGATATCGAAGTGGAAGACGAGGTCACCGCCTATGCGGAGTACGCCAATGGCGCGACGGGCGTGTTTATCACTACCGTCGCGGAAACACCGGGGACCAACCGCCTGGAAATCGTTGGCGACCGCGGCAAGGTGGTCGTCGAAGAGGGGAAACTGCGCTACTGGCGGTTACGTGAATCCGAAACCGCCTTCAATGCCCGCTGGCAAAACGGTTTTGGTGAACCCGAATGCTGGGAGGTCTCCATCCCCGTCGCCCCGGAATGCAGCGAACATCACGTTATTACCGCCAATTTCTCTGCCGCCATTTTGCGCGGCGAGCCGCTGATTGCGCCGGGTCTGGAAGGGATCCGCGGGCTTACGCTTTCCAACGCCATGCACCTCTCCACCTGGACAGACGATTGGGTCGACCTGCCGCTCAACGAGAAACAGTATCTGCGCCTGCTTCAGCAGCGTATTAGCACCTCAGTGGCTAAAGAGACCGCCAGCATCACGCTGGACGCCTCTGGCACCTGGTAACAGCGGAGAAACACGATGTTAAATGTTGCTATCGTGGGAACAGGGAATATCTCGCATAACCATATTCAGGGCTATTTGCAGTTTGGTCAGCGTTGCCGGATCGTCGCGCTGGTCGATATCTACCCGGAAAAAGCCCACGAGAAAAAAGCACGCTACGGCCTGACGGATGCCCGCGTGTACGCAAGCCACCAGCAGATGCTGGCGTCAGAGCCCGATGTGGACATCGTCGATGTCTGTACGCCGCCCTACGTTCACGCGGAAATCAGCATTGATGCCCTGCGCACGGGGTGCCATGTGCTGTGCGAAAAACCGATGGCCGCCTCGCTGGAAGAGTGCGACGCAATGATCGCCGCACAGCAGGCCAGCGGTAAGACGCTCTCCATTATCGCTCAGAACCGCTTTACCGAAGCTTTCTGGCGCTTAAAAGCCGCACTGGATTCCGGCCTCGCGGGAAAAATCTGCCATGCGCAGGTGGATTCGTTCTGGTGGCGCGGACACTGCTATTACGACCTGTGGTGGCGTGGCACCTGGGAAAAAGAGGGAGGTGGCTGCACGCTTAACCACGCGGTACATCATATCGACGCCATCCAGTGGATGCTCGGCTTCCCGTCGGAGGTCGTGGCAATGATGACCAACGTGGCGCACGACAATGCCGAGGTGGAAGACCTCAGCGCCGCGATCTTCAAATACCCGAACGGCGCGCTCACGCAGCTTACCGCCTCGGTGGTGCACCACGGGGAAGATCAGAAAATCATCATTCAGGGCGATAAAGCGCGTATCTCCGCGCCGTGGCAGGCCTTTGCCAGCGTCAGCGCCGATAACGGCTTCCCACAGGAAAGCCACGATCTGCCGCGAGAAGCGCAACTCAACGCGGTTTTTCACGACACCCGCAAACTCGAATGGACGCTACACAACGGGCAGATTAACGACCTGCTTTATGCCATTGAGCACGGCACGGCACCGTTAGTGGATGGCCTGCAGGGCAAGCGTTCCCTCGAACTGATTACCGCAATTTATAAATCAGCCATTACCCGCACCGTCGTCCCGCTGCCGATTCAGCGCGATGACCCGTTTTACCGTACCGGCGGGACGAACGCCCTCGCCCCCCGTTTTTATGAGAAGTCCGCAAGCGTGGCCAACTTCAGCGAAGTCGGTGCCATCCCCCTGGGAAAAGATCTGGATCGAGGAATGTCATCATGAACAAGAAAGACGGAATGAACTACGCCCCGGTAGGTAAACCGCAGCCGGTTGTCCGGGAAGGTGAATTTGTTTTTGCCGCTGCCGCACTCGACCACGGTCATATTTACGGCATGTGCAACGGCCTGATTGAAGCCGGTGCCACGCTGAAATGGGTGTACGACCCCGACCCGGCGAAAGTGGATAAATTCATCCAGCAATATCCGCAGGCCAACGTGGCGGCGTCGCTGGACGTGATACTCAACGACGACGAGGTGCGCCTGGTGGCGGGTGCCGCCATCCCGTCCGAGCGCTGTGCGCTGGGGCTGAAAGCGATGGCCGCAGGTAAGGACTATTTCACGGATAAAGCGCCGCTCACCACCCTTGAACAGCTGGCAGATGCCAAAGCAATGGTGGCGCAAACCGGGAAGAAATACGCGGTGTATTACAGCGAGCGTCTGCACGTAGAGAGCGCGGTCTTTGCCGGACAGCTGGTGCAGCAGGGCGCGATTGGCCGCGTCGTGCAAACCCTGGGAACCGGTCCACACCGGGAAGGGACCGGTCGTCCGGAGTGGTTCTACGATCGTCGTTACTTCGGCGGCATTCTCTGCGATATCGGCAGCCACCAGATTGAGCAGTTCCTTTTTTATACCGGCAACAGCGATGCCTCGGTGGTGGCAAGCCAGGTTCGCAACGTTAAACACCCGCAGTATCCCGCCTTCGAAGATTTCGGCGACGCGATGCTGAAAGGGGAAAACGGTGCCAGCGGCTATTTCCGCTGCGACTGGTTTACGCCGGACGGGCTTTCAACGTGGGGCGACGGTCGTCTGACCCTGCTCGGCACCGAAGGCTATATCGAAATCCGCAAATATGTCGATTTAACCCGCGGCGAGCAGGATGTGGTTTACCTGGTGAACAAGGAGGGAGAATTCCGTTATCCCGTCGCCGGGCAGGTCGGGTTCCCGTTCTTTGGTGAACTGATCCTCGACTGCCTGCACCGGACCGAAAACGCCATGACGCAGGCGCACGCCTTCAAGGCGGCGGAGCTTTGCGTAAAGGCTCAGATGCTGGCCAACGCGACGGCATAACGGGAGGCAACGATGACGATCCTGAACACAGCGGTTATCGGTGCCGGCGCGATTCACCGCTGCCATGTGAATGCATTACGCCAGATCCCCAACGTCGCGCTGCGCGCGCTGGTGGATATCGACAGCGTTAAAGGACTGACGCTGGCGATGGCCTATCAGTGCCGTTTTTATCAGGATTACCAGGAAATGCTGCTGGATGATGCCATCGACGTGGTCCATATCTGTACGCCGCATTTCGAGCATAAACGTATGATTCTGGCGGCGCTCGCCGCCGGGAAGCATGTGTTCTGCGAAAAACCGGTGGGGATGAACAGCAGTGAATTCGGCGATATCGTCCAGGCAGTCGAGCAGGCGCCGGGCCTGCTCGGCGTTTGCTATCAGAACCGGCTCAATCCCACCAGCCTGCGCATCCGACAGGAGTTAAGCGAGGGCGGGCTGGGGAAGATGCTCGGCATGAAAGCGGTGCTGACGTGGTCGCGCTCGGGCGCCTATTACACCGAAAGTCCGTGGCGTGGACGGCTGGCAACGGAAGGCGGCAGTCTGCTGATCAACCAGGCGATCCATACCCTCGACCTGATGCAGTGGTTCGCTGGCGGGGTCACGCGCCTGAAAGGCGTGGTGGAGAGCGGTGAGCTGGCGGACGTAACCGAAGGGGAGGACAGCGCAATGGCGACGCTGCACTTTGCTAACGGCGCGCGTGGCCTGTTTTATGCCAGCAACTGCAATACCACGGATTCCCCCCTCTGGCTTGAGATCCATTGCGAACGGGGTTCGCTGCTGCTCAATGACAATGTGCTCTGGCGCATTACCCCGGGCGAACGTCGCAAGCTGGCAACCGATGATTCTCCTGACGGCTCGGTCAAAAGCTACTGGGGGCTGGGACACCAGCAGGCGATCCGCCGTTTTTATCATGCCATTCATCACCCGGAAACGGACTACACCGATATCCATGCTGCCGGGAAATCACTCACCCTTGTGGAGGCCCTTTATCGCTCATCTCAATTAAGAAAATGGATAGATATCAATAATTAGAACGTAATGTGTCGTCCAGCAGTAAATAAAAAAACGACCTGAAACACAGGTTAATCATTACCCTACACTGGATATTATTATGGTCAAACCAACTGAACGTAGAGTTGGTTACGGCGTAGCGCTTGGCTACGGCGTAACCGATCTGTTTGGCGGGGGCGCTTTTGCCATTATCGGCACCTGGCTGCTCTTTTTTTACACCACCTATTGCGGACTCTCAGTGATTGAAGCGGGTTCAATATTCGCCATTGCCCGCGTTATTGACGCACTCCTCAGCCCCATTATGGGATACGTCACCGATAATTTCGGTGATACCTGGCTCGGACGTAAATTTGGCCGCCGCCGCTTCTTTTTATTACTCAGCTCACCGCTTATGTTTTTGTATGCCCTGCTGTGGATGACGGACATGGGCTACTGGTACTATCTGGGCACCTATCTCTCGATTGAACTGCTGTCGGCGATGGTGCTGGTTCCGTGGGAAACGCTGGCAGCGGAAATGACAAACCGCTATGAAGAGCGTAGCCGCCTTTCCGGCGTGCGCATGATCTGCTCTCAGCTCGGGGGGTTTCTTGCGGTTTCCGTCCCCGGCGTCATTATGCAGTTCACGGGTAAAGATAATCCGTTTACCTATACCCTTACCGGGCTGATATTTTCCTGCGTATTTTGCATTGCGGTATTTATTACCTGGTACACCACCTGGGAAGCCAAAGATGTGCAGCAAGAGTCCGATTTTAAAGTGGATAACCAGCGCAGCAGCGGGATACTCAATCACCTGAAATATCTGGTTCTGGATCTCTTTTCTTCATTCCGCATTCGCGCGTTCCGGCTGCATATCATTATTTATATCTTTTCGTTTACGGCGATGGACGTATTCGGTTCGGTCTTTACCTATTATGTCGTGTATTGCCTGAGCCAGGATGCGGCGGCGGTATCTGGCTGGCTGAGCATTGCGGCCTTCGCCTCGGTGCCGGGCACGTACGGGTTTATGCTGTTGCTGAACCGGCTGAATGTGACTCCTTCCGCCGCGCTCCGCCTCTCCTACGGCTGTATTTTCTGCGTGCTGGTATTCCTGTTTACGGTCTACCTTACCGAAACGCAGGTGCCGACGCTGCTGTTCTCGGCGGTCTTTATCTTGCTGGGTGCCGCCCGTTCCGGCCTTTACTACATTCCGTGGAATATCTACAGCTTCATTCCGGATATCGACGAGATGGTGACGCAGCAGCGCCGCGAAGGGATTTTTGCCGGTGTGATGGTCCTGACCCGCAAAAGTACCGTGGCTATTGCCATCATGATTATTGGTCTGGTGCTGCAGGAGTCCGGTTTCGTGAAAGGCAGTGGCGCACAACCGGAAAGCGCGCTGGGGGCCATTATCGGCCTGATGATTTTTGCCACCGCGGCGCTTCTGGCGGTGAGTTTCTTCACTACCTACAAGTTTAAGCTCACCCGCGAGACGCATAAGTTGCTTCTCAAGGAGATTGCCCGGCGGAAACTGGGCGGAGATTACCGCGACTGCGACGCCAGAACTCGGGTGATCATCAAGCAGTTAACCGGATACGAGTATGACCAGGTGTGGGGAGGCGACGCCACACGACAGACGGTGGGAAGCGCCCATTTATCTCCCGTGAAATAACCGCGCAGACCGGGCAGCACTCCACTGTTCGGTCTGTTTTTATGTCAAAATGTGACCTCTGGCAGATTTACATCTCTTTACGCTATACTACCCGCTGAAATAATCAGCTCAACGCTACGGGCTGACGTTCTACGTGTTTTCACACAAATGGTATCAATTCCCCTTCTGAGGATCTGGCGAGAAGCCGGATAAACTATGTTAAACAGTATTTTAGTAATACTTTGTCTGATTGCCGTCAGTGCATTTTTCTCGATATCGGAGATTTCGCTGGCCGCCTCCCGTAAAATCAAACTGAAGCTGCTTGCTGATGAAGGCAACATCAACGCCTCCCGCATTCTCAAAATGCAGGAGAACCCCGGCACCTTCTTCACCGTGGTGCAGATTGGCCTGAATGCGGTCGCTATTCTCGGCGGTATCGTGGGCGATGCAGCGTTTTCGCCGGCGTTTTACAGCCTGTTTGTGCAGTACATGTCCGCCGAACTGGCCGAGCAGTTGAGCTTTATTCTCTCCTTCACGCTGGTTACCGGCATGTTCATCCTCTTCGCTGACCTGACCCCGAAACGCATCGGTATGATTGCGCCAGAAGCTGTGGCTTTGCGTATCATCAACCCGATGCGCTTCTGCCTGTTCGTGTTCCGTCCGCTGGTATGGTTCTTCAACGGCCTGGCAAACGTGATTTTCCGCATCTTCAAGCTGCCCATGGTGCGTAAAGACGACATCACCTCTGACGACATCTATGCGGTGGTGGAAGCTGGCGCGCTGGCCGGGGTGCTGCGTAAGCAGGAACACGAACTCATTGAGAACGTATTCGAACTGGAATCCCGTACCGTGCCCTCTTCCATGACGGGCCGTGAAAGCATTATCTGGTTCGATTTGCATGAGGATGAGCAGAGCCTGAAGAACAAAGTGGCACAGCATCCGCACTCTAAGTTCCTGGTCTGTAATGAAGATATCGACCACATCATCGGTTACGTCGACTCCAAAGACCTGCTCAACCGCGTGCTGGCAAACCAGAGCCTGGCGCTCAACAGCGGCGTGCAGATCCGCAACACCCTGATCGTGCCAGACACCCTGACGCTCTCGGAAGCGCTGGAAAGTTTCAAAACCGCCGGGGAAGACTTCGCCGTCATCATGAACGAATACGCGCTGGTGGTGGGGATCATTACGCTGAACGACGTGATGACCACGCTGATGGGCGACCTGGTGGGCCAGGGGCTGGAGGAGCAGATTGTTCAGCGTGACGATAACTCGTGGCTGATTGATGGCGGTACACCGATTGAAGACGTCATGCGCGTGCTGGACATTGACGAGTTCCCGCAGTCCGGTAATTACGAAACCATCGGCGGCTTTATGATGTTTATGCTGCGCAAAATCCCGAAACGTACCGATTCGGTGAAGTTCTCCGGCTACAAGTTTGAGGTGGTGGACATTGATAACTACCGCATCGACCAGCTGCTGGTGACGCGCATCGACAACAAACCGACCGTGCTGGTGCCGCGGATGCCTGACGCAGAAGAGAAGGTGTCGGCGTAAGACCCATATACATCAACGGCTCCCATTGGGAGCCGTCTTTTTAACTACTGCATAGCACGTTGGTTAAGCCATCTCAGTTTGCAGACGCATAACCTGACGGTTGACTTCGGACATCACAGACAGGTGCTGTTTGTCCTTCACTTTTGGGATAAGGATCTTGCCCTTATCAAATTCAAAAGCGCCAACATCCTTGATGTACAACCGTCCACGGAACAGGATCTTCACGTACTTCGCCACTTGAAGCGGGTTGTAGCGTTGGAAAATTTTCATTCTTGTATCTCCTGCGAATCATACGCTCTTGCGGTGCCACAATCGGCCCGACTGTCCTGAGCGCAAATTTTGATGCCCAATGACTATAGACCAGAACTACGGTGTTACCCAGTGTGCATAAGTTTATTTACCGTTTGATTACAATTATTCAGAATAATCTTTGCAAAGCGTGACTGAGAGCAGTATAAGCCGTCGTTTTTTCATGGATATGTGCGTTCACCCGCAAACTGGCATTGGGATTGCGGGAAAACCACATTGATCGCACTTATGATTAAAAGCGTAAGACCAAGTGGTCGGATCACCTGCAAACAATAAGGAAACGCCATGACCCTACGTAACATCCTTGCAGCAGCTTGTCTGCTGCTGCCCCTGTGGGCTTGCGCTCACAACATTGAAAAAGGACAACGTGTCCCGCCAGTCGGCATTGCTGACCGGGGAGAATTGATTCTCGACAATGATAAGTTTAGCTATAAAGCCTGGAATAGCGCGCAGCTCGCAGGCAAAGTGAGAGTTGTACAACATATTGCCGGTCGTACATCTGCAAAAGAGAAAAATGCCAACCTGGTGGAAGCGATCAAGGCCGCAAAATTCCCGCACGATCGCTACCAGACCACCACGATTGTGAACACCGATGACGCGATTCCCGGCTCCGGGATGTTTGTGCGTTCAAGCCTTGAGAGTAATAAGAAGCTCTATCCGTGGTCGCAGTTTATCGTCGACAGCAACGGAGTCACCCGTAAGGCCTGGCAGCTGGAGGAAGAGAGTTCCGCGATTATCGTGCTGGATAAGGAAGGTCGCGTCCAGTGGGTGAAAGACGGCGCGTTGACCCAGGAAGAGGTGCAGCAGGTCGTCGCCCTGCTGCACAAGCTGTTGGCTCAATAAATCGAGACGCGGAAGCCGGGGTTGAGGAAGGATTCACGCGGGGTATAGTCCAGCGGCTTGCCCTGCCAGTCATGAACATGCGCCCCGGCGGCCGCTGCAACCGCGTGCCCTGCCGCCGTATCCCAGACGTTAGTCGGCCCAAAGCGCGGATAAAGCTGCGCCTGTCCTTCCGCCACCAGGCAGAATTTCAGCGATGAACCAATCGACGTCGTCTGGTGTTCCCCCAGCAGCTGCAGGTACTCCTGCAGTTCACTGTCGCTGTGCGAGCGGCTAATCACCACCAGCGGTGGGCGCGCATCGCGCACCTGGATCTGCTTACGAACGCCGCACTCCTCCTTCCAGGCTTTACCTTCCGCCGCGCTGTACATCACCTTCATCACCGGGGCGTAAACCACGCCGAGCACCGCCTTTCCCTTTTCAATCAGGGCGATATTGACGGTGAACTCCCCGTTGCGCTTGATGAACTCTTTGGTACCGTCCAGCGGATCGACCAGCCAGTAGCGCTGCCAGTGCTGGCGTTCATCCCAGCTCTGCGGCGCTTCTTCAGACAGAACGGGGATGTCCGGCGTCAGCGCCTGTAAACCGTTCATAATGACCTTATGCGCAGCGATATCCGCCGCCGTGACCGGGGAGTCGTCCGCTTTACTGACGACCTCCATCGGTTTTGCACCGTCATACACTTGCATGATGGCATCCCCCGCATCCCGTGCGAGTTGACAAATTTTATCTAGCATTCTCCACCTCTTTGTTAACGCAGTGAGGTTAACTCATTGTTTTAGTTATATCGTAATGTGAACAATTCCGCTATCTGTGAAGCAATTCCGGTTTCAGTACGCTTTTTTCTGTCAGGATTCACATTTCTGTAAGCAACACGCTATAGATACATACTCTTTTGTGGCATGGATCGAAAAAAGGACTCCTCTGATGATTAAGTTTAGTGCAACGCTTCTGGCGACGCTGATTGCAGCGAGCGTGCAGGCGGCGACGGTAGATCTGCGTATTCTGGAAACGACCGATCTGCACAGCAACATAATGGACTTCGATTACTACAAAGATACCCCTACCGAAAAATTCGGTCTGGTCCGCACGGCAAGTTTGATCGATGCCGCGCGCGGTGAAGTGAAAAATAGCGTGCTGGTGGACAACGGCGATCTTATTCAGGGTAGTCCACTCGGGGATTACATGGCCGCGAAGGGGCTAAAGAAAGGCGAGATCCATCCCGTTTATAAGGCGATGAATACGCTGGATTATGCCGTCGGCAACCTGGGCAACCACGAATTTAACTACGGCCTGAAGTACCTGCACGATGCGCTGGCTGGCGCAAAATTCCCCTACGTTAACGCCAACATCATCGACGTTAAGACCCAGAAGCCGCTCTTTACCCCCTATTTGATTAAAGAGACCGAGGTTGTCGATCAGGACGGTAAAAAACAGACGCTTAAAATCGGCTATATCGGCTTCGTGCCGCCGCAAATCATGACCTGGGATAAAGCCAACCTCGACGGTAAAGTGACCGTTAACGATATTACCGAAACTGCGCGCAAATACGTGCCGGAAATGCGCGAAAAAGGGGCCGATCTGGTGGTGGTGGTTGCGCACTCGGGACTCTCCGCCGACCCGTATCAGGCCATGGCGGAAAACTCCGTTTATTATCTGAGTGAAGTCCCGGGCGTCGATGCGATCCTGTTCGGCCACGCCCACGCGGTCTTCCCGGGTAAGGACTTTGCCAGCATTAAGGGCGCAGACATCGAGAAAGGGACGCTCAATGGCGTGCCATCGGTGATGCCGGGCATGTGGGGCGACCACCTTGGGGTGGTGGATCTGGTACTCAATAACGACGGCGGCAGCTGGAAGGTCACTCAGTCAAAAGCAGAGGCGCGTCCGATTTACGACGCTGCGGCTAAAAAATCACTGGCCGCTGAAGATAAAAAACTGGTCGACGTGCTGAAGCACGATCACGACGCCACCCGCGAATTCGTCAGCAAGCCGATCGGCCAATCCGCCGATAATATGTATAGCTTCCTGGCGCTGGTGCAGGATGACCCAACCGTTCAGGTCGTCAACATGGCGCAGAAGGCCTATGCCGAACATTTTGTTCAGGGCGATCCGGATCTGGCAAAACTGCCGGTGCTGTCTGCCGCTGCGCCATTCAAAGTTGGCGGGCGTAAGAACGACCCGGCAAGCTATGTCGAAGTTGAGAAAGGCCAGCTGACGTTCCGTAACGCCGCCGATCTCTATCTCTATCCGAACACGCTGGTGGTGGTGAAAGCGACGGGTAAAGAAGTGAAGGAATGGCTGGAGTGCTCTGCCGGACAGTTTAACCAGATCGATCCGAAGAGCAGTAAACCGCAGTCACTGATTAACTGGGATGGCTTCCGAACCTATAACTTTGACGTGATCGATGGCGTGAATTATCAGATTGACGTTACCCAACCCGCGAAATATGACGGCGAGTGCCAGGCCATTAACCCGCAGGCCGAGCGCATCAAAAACCTGACCTTCAACGGTAAGGCGATCGATCCGAATGCCACCTTCCTGGTGGTAACCAATAACTACCGCGCCTATGGCGGTAAGTTTGCCGGTACGGGAGATAACCACATCGCCTTTGCTTCACCGGACGAAAACCGCTCGGTACTGGCGGCGTGGATCAGTGCTGAGTCGAAGAAGGCGGGCGAAATTCATCCGGCCGTGGATAACAACTGGCGCCTGGCACCGATCCACAGCGATACGAAACTGGATATCCGCTTTGAAACATCACCGTCCGATAAGGCCGCCGCGTTCATTAAGGATAAGGCGCAGTATCCGATGAAGAAGGTGGCGACCGATGATATTGGCTTCGCGATTTATCAGGTAGACCTAAGCAAGTCGCGGTGATTGTGTCGGGTGGCGCTTCGCTTACCCGACCTACGAGATCGGGTAGGCCGGGTAAGGCGAAGCCGCCACCCGGCATGTCACGCCGCCCGATCGTCCCGATTCGCCATCACCTTCGGCGTATTCACCTCAATCCAGTCCGCCAGCGCAGCCACTTTCTCACTGACCTCAATCCCCATCGGCGTCAGGCTATACTCTACGTGCGGCGGCACAACCGGATATGACACGCGATCGACAAACCCGTCCTGCTCCAGCGCCTGAAGCGACTGGGACAGCATCTTTTCGCTTACCCCGCCCATTTTGCGGCGCAGATCGCTGAAGCGATGCGTTCCCTGACGCAGGGCCAGCAGAATCAGCACGCCCCAGCGGCTGGTAACGTGTTTGAGCACCTCCCGGGAAGGACACTGTTCCGCAAAGAGGTTGCCATCGCGCATTTGTTCGCTGAGTGTCGGTATCGTTGTTTTCATACTTACCTTTTTGTACGTACTTACTAAAAGTTAGCTATGGTGCTAGTGTGCCATAACACCAGACAAACACGAAGGAGATTCATCATGATTGCGATTACCGGCGCTACCGGCCAGCTTGGCCAATACGTTATTGAAGAACTGCTGAAAACGGTTCCGGCAAACGAGATTGTCGCCATTGTCCGTAACCCGGCGAAAGCCGACGCCTTAAGCCAGCAGGGAATTGTAGTTCGTCAGGCGGATTACACGAACGAAGCCGCCTTCACCGCCGCGCTGAGCGGCGTGGATAAGCTGCTGCTGATCTCCTCCAGCGAAGTCGGCCAGCGTGCAACCCAACATCAGAACGTCATTAACGCAGCCAAAGCCGCTGGCGTGAAATTCATCGCCTACACCAGCCTGCTGCATGCGGATCGCTCCCCGCTGGGCCTGCACGTTGAACACGTCGAGACGGAGAAAGCGCTGGCGGCGTCCGGCATTCCTTATGCCCTGCTGCGCAATGGCTGGTATACCGAAAACTATCTGGCAAGCGCGCCACCGGCGATTGAGCATGGCGTGTTTATAGGTGCGGCAGGCGAAGGCAAAATTGCCTCTGCAACCCGTGCAGACTACGCCGCCGCCGCAGCCAAAGTGATCGCTGAAGAGGGTCATGCTGGCAAGGTATATGAACTGGCTGGCGACCACGGCTGGACGCTGAGCGAGCTGGCGGCTGAACTCAGCAAACAGAGCGGGAAGCCGGTGACCTATCAGAATCTCAGCGAAGCCGATTTTGCCGTCGCGCTGAAGGGGGTGGGTCTCCCTGCGGGGCTGGCGGATATGCTCGCGGACTCCGACGTGGGTGCATCCAAAGGCGGCCTGTTTGACGACAGCCATACCCTGAGCACACTGATCGGCCGCCCGACCACACCGCTGGCGGAGAGCATTAAAGCCATTCTGTAATTGTTACAGATTGGTTATTTTTTGTGGCATCCCCTCGGGTCATCTCTGATAATGAAGCGATGACCACGAGGAGGCTCAACGTGCAAGGCGTACCGGAACAGTTCATTGATGAGAGAGACAGCGCGCGCTTTCGCCATCTGGCGCAGGTGCCGGGCATCGAACTCTATCACGCGCATATATCCCGCTACGCCTTTGAGCCTCACACCCATGAAGCCTTCGGGATCGGCACGATTGAAACCGGTGCCGAACGTTTTCACTATCGCGGTACCCAGCACCTCGCGCCGGAGAAATCCGTCGTTACCATGAACCCGGACGAGATCCACACCGGGGAATCCGCCACCGAAGGCGGCTGGCGCTACCGGATGGTTTACATCGAACCTGACCTGCTGGAAGAGGTAACCGGCCTCCGGCACTGGTGGTTCAGCGAGGTGACCCGTTTTGACCCCCAGCGCTCGCAGCAAATCGGCAGGCTCATCTATGGCCTGTGGCATACGGACGATCCGCTGGCGCAAAAAGGATTATTGCTGGATCTGATTGAGACCTTTCAGCCCCTGGCCCATCACGCGCCGGTGGTTCAGGAAGGTGCGCACCGCTTCGAACGTGTGCGCGAGTATCTGCATGACAACTATATGCACTCCCTGACGCTGGATGAGCTGGCCAACGTCGTTTCGCTCAGTCCGTATCATTTTCAGCGCCAGTTCAAAGCCCATTTCCACGTTACGCCGCACCAGATGCTGATGGCTATCCGCCTGTGGCGCGCCAAAGCGTTCCTCACCCATGGCATGCCCGCAGCTGAGGTCGCTGCGGCGACCGGGCTGACCGACCAGTCACATTTGACCCGGGCATTTACCCGCCGCTACGGCATTACGCCCGTGCGCTACCAGAAGCAGGTCACCCGGCGCTAATGCGCAATCTCATACAATACGCGCGCATTTGCCCCTCCTACACTGAGCGCAACGTGAAGCAATAGGGATGGAAAAATGATTAGTGGCGTGTTGTATGCCCTGCTGGCAGGGATGATGTGGGGGCTGATTTTTGTTGGCCCGCTGATCGTGCCCGAATACCCGGCAATACTGCAGTCGACCGGACGTTATCTGGCGCTGGGGCTGATAGCCTTACCTCTGGCATGGCTGGGACGCGCGCGCCTGCGTCAGCTT
The DNA here is from genome assembly GCF_000798855.1 of Enterobacter sp. ZOR0014. Lineage (NCBI taxonomy): Bacteria > Pseudomonadati > Pseudomonadota > Gammaproteobacteria > Enterobacterales > Enterobacteriaceae > Enterobacter > Enterobacter sp. ZOR0014. Next base: position 15,466 of record NZ_JTLF01000054.1, read on the forward strand.
AGCCGTCAGGACTGGCGCACCGCGCTGGCGCTGACCATGATGGGCAACCTCATCTATTACGTTTGCCTGGCGAGTGCCATTCAACGCACCGGGGCCCCGGTCTCGACCATGATTATCGGCACACTGCCGGTTGTCATCCCCATCTTTGCTAACCTGCTCTATAGCCACCGCGATGGCAAACTGGCGTGGCCAAAAATGGTGCCTGCGCTGTTGTGTACCGCCGTAGGGCTGATATGCGTCAATATTGCCGAGCTGCGTCATGGGCTGGAGGACTTTGATCTGTGGCGTTACGGCTCCGGCATTCTGCTGGCGTTCGTTTCCGTGGCGTGTTGGGCATGGTATGCCCTGCGCAATGCGCGCTGGCTGCGTGAGAACCCGGACAAGCATCCGATGATGTGGGCGACGGCTCAGGCCTTGGTCACATTGCCCGTTTCACTGCTGGGATATGTTGGGGCGTGCCTCTGGTTAGGCCATCAACAGCCCGATTTCGCCCAACCCTTCGGACCCAGACCGTGGGTATTTGTTGCCCTGATGGTGGCGATTGCGGTGCTGTGTTCCTGGGTGGGCGCGCTGTGCTGGAACATTGCCAGCCAGAAACTGCCAACGGTGATCCTGGGGCCGCTGATTGTTTTCGAAACCCTGGCCGGGCTGCTTTATACCTTCCTGATGCGCCAGAGCGTACCGCCTGTATTAACGGCCTGTGGGATTGTGTTGCTGGTCGTTGGGGTGGTGATGGCGGTGAGAGCGAAGCCGGAAAAACCGAGGGTTGTGTCAGCATCAGAAGTGTGATTTTCGCCGGGTGGCGGCTACGCCTTACCCGGCCTACACGGAGCGATTTTGTAGGCCGGGTAAGCGTCAGCGCCACCCGGCACCAGGTTAAAACGTTTCCCAGTTCGCTTCAGGCACGCTCGCTGCGGGCTGCGCTTTCGGCACGTAGGTTTTCACCGGCGCGGCTTTGACCGCCTGATTACGGGTAATTCTAAACACCGCCACCGCGTCATTCAGGCGTGCAGCCTGATCTTCCAGCGCGGCCGCCGCGGCCGCAGATTCCTCGACCAGCGAGGCGTTCTGCTGGGTCACGCGATCCATTTCAGCCACCGCCTGGCCCACCTGGTCGATACCGCGGCTCTGCTCGTCAGAGGCTGAGGCGATCTCGCCCATAATGTCCGTCACGCGGGTGACCGCATTGACGATCTCCGCCATCGTCGCCCCGGCTTCGTTAACCAGCTGCGAGCCGGCGTTCACGCGCTCGCCGGAATCGTCGATCAGCGCTTTGATCTCTTTCGCCGCCTGAGCACTGCGCTGGGCGAGGGTACGTACTTCCCCTGCGACCACCGCAAAGCCACGGCCCTGTTCACCTGCACGCGCAGCCTCTACCGCCGCGTTCAACGCCAGAATGTTGGTCTGGAAAGCAATACCGTCGATTACGTTGGTAATTTGCGCAATTTTACTGGAACTGGTGGCGATTTCGTCCATCGTGCGCACGACACCTTCCACCACGTTCCCGCCCTTCTTCGCCGTTGAGGAGGCATCCAGTGCCAGACGGGAAGCCTGACGGGCGTTATCGGCATTCTGCTTCACGGTGGCCGTCAGCTGTTCCATGCTGGCTGCCGTTTCTTCCAGGGAAGCCGCCTGTTGCTCAGTACGGGAAGAAAGGTCGTTACTCCCGGCAGAAATTTCACCGGCTCCGGTGTAGATGGTGTCGGCACCTTCACGCACCACGCCAACGGTATTCGCCAGCGAGGTCTGCATCTCCTGCACGTTGCGCGCCAGGATCGCCATTTCGTTCTTACCGTCAGCCTGAATCGGCTGGGTTAAGTCCCCTGCCGCAATGGCGCGAATATGGTTGATCACCTCTTCCAGAGGCAGCAGCAGCACGCGACGCATGGCGATCCAGCTGGAAATAATCACCACAATGACCAACAGCATTACAGCAGAGAGGATCCACAGAATGCGTTTGTAGTCGCTTTCATTGTCCTGGATGCCTTTATCGGTAAGCGTTGCCTGTGCTTCGCGCCACTCGCGATAAACCGCCTGCATCGCAGTCTGTTTTTGCTCAGCGTTCTGCTTGAACATGTCTTCCAGATTGCCCTGGCCCAGCAGCACGTTCATTTGCGTCAACGTTGAGGAGTAAATACGGTATTGCTCCTCCAGTCGCTTCGCCAGATTCTCGTCCAGGCCCGGCGTATTCGGCAGGGCATAGTATTTATCGTAATGGACCTGCGCATCAGCCAGCAGATTTTTCGCGGTGTTGACCAGCTCATTGAGCTGACCACCGTTAATCTGCGAAGCCATGCTGCTTTGCAGACGCAGCATCCCACGGTTCAGCGTCACGCGCGCCTGGTTCAGGCTGATCCACGCATCGGTAAACTCCGCCACATTCTTGCTGGAGAGCTGCGACACGGTGAAATTGTCTTTATCGTTGTTCAGCGCGTTGATAAAGATCCCCGCGGAAATCACTTGCATGATGCCGAGTACAAGCAGCACCGAAATAAGAAGAGTAATAACTTTTATACGTTTAAACATACGTTGCCTTTGTTATATGCAGGTTTGTCTGACGTGGATATATCGGCAGGCAAGGCGGGTTGTTTACTGTTTCTCCACCTTTAAAAACTTTCTAAACCACTTTCCTGAGTCCATTCAGGGCGTTAACCCGGATAATTTTTTTGTGACTTACGTCTCACTTTTACCCTTCCCTCTAAAGGGTTATAGCGTCGCCTTAAAGATGCATTTAATATGCATCTTATATTCTTGATGACGAGGTAACTGCTATGGCCTTTCGCGACCAACCCCTCGGCGAGCTGGCGCTCTCCATCCCTCGCGCTTCTGCGCTGTTCCGTAAATACGATATGGATTACTGCTGCGGCGGTAAGCAAACCCTCGCGCGAGCGGCCTCACGTAAGGAGCTGGATGTGGAGGTGATTGAAGCAGAGCTGGCGCAACTGGCCGAACAGCCTGTTGATAAAGACTGGCGTACCGCCCCGCTCGCAGAAATCATCGACCACATCATTGTGCGTTACCACGATCGCCACCGGGAGCAACTGCCGGAGCTGATCCTGCAGGCGACCAAAGTCGAGCGCGTACATGCTGACAAACCTTCCGTACCCCGCGGTCTGGCGAAATATCTGACCATGCTGCACGAAGAGCTTTCCAGCCACATGATGAAAGAAGAACAGATCCTCTTCCCGATGATTAAACAGGGAATGGGCAGCCAGGCAATGGGTCCGATTAGCGTGATGGAAAGCGAGCATGATGATGCGGGCGAACTGCTGGAAGTGATCAAACACACCACCCACAACGTCACACCGCCGCCAGAGGCGTGCACCACCTGGAAAGCGATGTACAACGGCATTAACGAGATGATCGATGACCTGATGGAACACATCAGTCTTGAGAACAACGTGTTGTTCCCGCGGGCATTAGCTGGGGAATAAAAAAAGCCGCTGCGGCCTGATGCCCTCACCCCGGCCCTCTCCCACAGGGAGAGGGTGCAAAACTAAAAACGGCAACTGAAGTTGTAATGCCGATCAGTTAAGGATCGGTTGACCGATCCCGTG